>CAYRZY010000009.1:0-24965 GCA_964428855.1 uncultured Flavobacteriaceae bacterium | reverse complement strand
CGACCTGCTGATTACAAATCAGCTGCTCTAGCCAGCTGAGCTACATCGGCTTTTATATAAAAAAATAAACCGCTATTTCTAACGGTTTGCAAATGTATAAAGTTTTATTTTTTTTACAAAACTTTTATGTCTATTTTTTTCATATAATATTATACGTGATGCGTTCTTTGTTTTTCTTTCTTTTTTCGCAGCTGTCTTTTTAACGAATCTGTAGATATATTAATAGCTTCTTCAAAAGATTTACATTGTTTTTTTACAATAAATTCATCTCCAGGAATCAATAATTTTATTTCTGTAACCTTATTTTCTTTCTCACTAGTGTTCTGAACCTTCAAATAAGCATCTACTCCAATTATTTTATCGTAATATTTTTCTAAACCATCCATTTTATTTTGGATAAACTCAACTAAACTATTATCGATATTAAAATTTACTGACTGAACATTTACTTTCATAGATTTTAAATTTTAGAGCTCCTTGGATGAGCCTGATTATAAACTTTTTTTAATTCACTCAAACTACTATGCGTGTATATCTGAGTAGAAGCTAAACTTGAATGACCTAATAATTCTTTGACTGAGTTTAAATCAGCCCCTTCATTCAATAAGTGTGTCGCAAAAGAATGTCTAATTACATGAGGACTCTTTTTAACTTTTGAAGACACATCACCAAAATAGTCATTTATTATTCTATAAACAAGATTTGGATAAATTTTATTTCCTTTTTTTGTAATAAAAAGATATTCATTATCTACAGCTACCTTGTTTTTTTCTGTGATATATATTTCCAACGTTTGTTGCACAGAATTCAATAATGGTATATACCTTTCTTTATTTCTTTTACCTAATACTTTTACCGTTGAGTTGTGAATATTAATTGAGTCTATCTTTAATTCTATTAATTCTGCTCGCCTCATACCTGTAGAATACAGTAATTCAACAATCAATTTATTACGGATAGATTCAAAATCTTTTTCAACAGTTAAATTGTCAATTACTTTTTCGATTTCAATTTGAGAAAATGGAACTTGTACTTTTTTTGAAACTTTTAAAGCTTGATGGTTTAACAAAGGAGACTCTTTAATTTGTTTTGTTTTAACCAAAAATTTATAGAAGGTTTTTAAACTGCTTATTTTTCTATTGATGGTGCGATTAGAAACATCTTGATTGACCAACTCAACAATCCAAGATCTGATTTGACTATAATTAATAGTTAGAAGTTCTTCAGTATCATAAGTACGATTACAAAATGATTGGAAAGATTTTAAATCGTTATGATAGGCCTTAGTCGTATGTATCGAATATTTTTTTTCGAATGAAAGATACTCTATAAAATACGATATTAACATAAAAAAACCGTTGGTAAACAAAGCTACAAAAAGTGCTGTTGTTATACTAACGGTTTAACTTATTTTTAAGAATTCACTACTCCCTTATATAAAAGGAGTAATTTCGGATTAACCTAATTCTTCTTTGGTTCTAAGGTTCTGAACATATTGAGCTTTTTGATTCTGAGCTCTTTTTGCCATAGAAGGTTTTGTGAAATGCTTTCGCTCACGCAACTGTCTCATAGTTTTTGTTCTATCAAATTTTCTCTTAAAACGCTTTAACGCTCTATCGATATTCTCTCCGTCTTTTACTGGAATTATTAGCATAGTGTTGCACCTCCTTTCATCTGTTCTATTTTTATTGTTTATTAAAATTTTTATTGGGATGCAAATATACAAAAGAAAAGCACTTCACAAGTATTCAATACGTAAATATTTTAACCTTATTTATTTACTAAAAATTTCTGGCACTCCTTCAATTGTTAAACCCCATAATACAGGCAATACAAAATATACAAAGAGTGTAAGAATTAATATTGATATAATATTCATAAAGATCCCTTTACTGACCATATCTGGTATTCGCAAGTAGCCTGAGCCAAAAACCACTGCATTTGGCGGTGTGGCTACAGGTAACATAAATGCACATGATGCTGCTACTGCTACAGCAGTCATCAATACTAAAGGATGAACATTTATTGTAACTGCTAAAGGTGCCAATACTGGTAATAACATTGCTGTAGTTGCTAAGTTAGATGTTATTTCAGTTAAAAAATTGACAGCTGTTATTAATAATAATATCAATACTATAATAGACAAGCCTTCTAATGCTGTCATTTGATTGCCTAACCACAATGCCAATCCGCTTATTTTAAACCCTTTTGCCAACGCCATACCTCCACCAAATAACAGAATAATTCCCCAAGGTAATTTTACAGCCTCTTCCCAATTGATTAATTTTTCTTTTTTATTCTTTGAAGGAATTAAAAATAGTACAACTGCAAAAACTACAGCAATAATGGTATCATCTAAAGCTGGTAATATTTTTTGTAATAGAAATGATCTTGTAATCCAACTAAAGGCAGTCAATGCAAAAATAAAGGCTACCATTTTTTCTTCATAACTCACCTTACCTAATAATGCCAACAGTCTTTTAATTTCTTCTTTCCCTCCAGGAAATTCTTTTTGCTTAAAAGTAAATGCAAAACTTGTCAGATACTTCCAACAAATAAACAACAAAACTATAGAAATAGGAAAGCCAAACATAAACCACTGAGAAAAAGTAATTTCATAATTATAGGTTTCTTCTACAACTCCTGCCAATACTAAATTTGGAGGTGTACCAATCAAGGTTGCTATCCCTCCTATTGAAGCACTGTACGCAATGGCTAACATTAATGCTTTACCAAAAATGAGGTTTTCGTCTGCTTTAGTTTCAGGATTGTCTTTTAATTGTTGAATAATTGCAATACCAATAGGCAACATCATCACAGAGGTTGCTGTATTAGAGATCCACATAGAAAGGAAAGCTGTTGCTAGCATAAATCCTAAAATGATTTTACTAACATCTGTACCTATTATATTAATGATGTTTAGAGCGATCCTTTTATGTAAATTCCATTTTTCAATAGCGATAGCAATCATAAAGCCTCCCATAAACAGAAAAATATATTTATGCCCAAAAGAACCTGTGGTTTCCGTCAAACTCAATCCTCCCGAAAGGGGAAATAATACAATGGGAATTAAAGCTGTTATTGCTATAGGGATGGCTTCGGTAATCCACCAAATAGCAATCCAAAATGTTGAAGCTAGCACAGCGTTTGCCTCTTTTGACAAACCTTCTGGATGAAAATACAATAGTGTTAGTGTGAAAATTACAGGCCCTAAGAAAAGCCCTATCCGTTGAAATAAATTTACTGAACTCATTAATTATATAATTTTAACAAGCGTAAATCTAAGGATAAATTTTAGAAGCTTTGGCTGACATCATAAATCCTAAAAAGAAAAAGCCGACTATAAACTTCTTTCAGAGCTTTATAATGAACAAATGAAAGTGAAAAATTCATAGTAATTTCAATTGAGATTCCTCCTTCGTCGGAATGACATTATATGTACGTTAACCCACAAACCTTTTATCATTAAAAGCACATTATTTACATTTTTCTGAGTATTCTTTTACAAAATTAGTAAGACTAGCTACATCATTTTTAAAATTACCCGCAAACACTTTCTCCGTCAATTCTGGACAATCTTCAACCAGTTTTGCTAATTTCTTTTTAAAACCGATTTTCCAAACAGTTTTAGAAGTTGAACTACCAGTTTTATCTCCTGCCTTTTTAAGAATCAGTTCTCCTAGACAAGAATACAAGCTCAATTTATCTGACTTATACAAAACTTCAGCAAACGAATACAAGGCTCCTGAGATATCAACTACATTTTTTGAAACCTTATCATTCGCAGAATTAAACTTAACCGCAACATACTCAACGTCATCAACTGTAAAACTCACATTTTCTCTAGGGTAATATTTCTTTTCTTTGATTTCATCATTATCGCCTAATGTCATTAACTTAACACCACTTTTATAATGAAAAGTCATATCTAAATCAGCAGCATCTTTCGGAACTTCAACTTTTATTGAACCATCAACTCTTTCTCCCTTATGATTTATCAAAACTGTTTCTAGAATACGCTCTTCATATAGGGAATTCATAAATTTTAGTCCCTCTTCATACTCGTCAACCTCTTCTGCTATTACTTGATCTTCTGCAGAATTATCGATAGTTATCACTTCAAAATGACGTGTGTTTATTTTATTAGTTGCGAAACGTGCTTTTAACAGATCAGCTTCTTTTAAGATCTTTTTTCCATCACCTTTATCGTAACCATTTTCTATCAATTTATTAGCATATTCAATGGCTTTGTCTGGCATATCTAAATAATAATAGATATAAGCAATATTAAAATAACTTGCATAACGCATTTTTTTATGCTTCTTCTTTTTTACATCAGAAAATTTAGGGATAACACTTTCAAAATAAGTAATGATAGGCTGAGCTTTTGTTTTAATAGCATCAATAGGCTCACCAAACGTCATTTCTTTGAACACCTCTTGTATATCTGCCAATGCCTTTTTATGTCCTTCATTTTCAGGGTTCTTTTTTGAATCTAATATCCACAACAATGCTTTGTGATTCATTGGCGAATACCCATATCTATAATTTATTTTTCCGTTTATAGTACCAGGTATACTTTCAATAAAATCTCTGGTAAATTTGTTCTTTAAAGAACCTCTGTTATTATTGAAATATTTATACGCAGCTGAATGAGAATTGTATTCAGAACCTGTATGAAATGACTTTCTACCTAAACCATAATTTGGAGGTTTCTCTGTATGGTCTTTTAAATAATACCTACCACTGGTGGTATATGTTATTACTGGCTTATAATACGTTTTTCTACTAGTAATTTCACCCTCTTTATCTTTTTTAACAACTTCTCTCTTTTTAATTTCAACATTATTAATGATAACATCATCAATTTGAATTTCAATTTGGATGGATCCCATTCTATCTACTTTCTCAAAGCCATCTAATATAATTTTATCTTCTAGTATTGCTCTTGGGTAAGCTCCTCTAGAAATGTAAGAGGCATTGACATTTATTGAAAATGTTCTGAAATTTTCGTCTAATACTGGGTTTGATGGCAGTCTTACATAAGACACCTTCATGTGTTCTCTATCTAAATCTACACTTTGACTATAAGAAGAAAATGTTACAAAACTCAATAGAAATACTAAGATATAATTTTTCATTTTGGGGTTGATTGATTGATTCTTAAAGAAAACGAAAAAAAAGAGAGAATATTTGGTAGAACAAAAAAGAATCATATTTCTATGATTCTTTTTTAAATTTTATGAGATGCTGAAATAAATTCAGCATGACAATTCTTAATTAACAATTGTCACAAACAAACCCTCATCAGTTTTAGTAACAGAAGCTAACTTATTTTTGGTCAAACCTTTTATGGTTTTGTCCCATTTTTTATTAGACAAACCTGATTGCGTTTTTAATTCGTCCAAGGGTATTTTTTCTGCTTTTTGAAGTATTGCCAACACTGCTTTTTCATCATCACTCAATTGAATGTCTGCGGCGACTTGCCGCTCTGGTCGCATTTGCGGAAAGAACAACACTTCTTGAATGGATTGATTATTAGTTAAAAACATAATCAACCTGTCCATACCAATCCCCAAACCAGAAGTTGGTGGCATACCATATTCTAACGCTCGTAAAAAGTCATGATCTATAAATTCTGTAGCTTCATCGTCTCCTTTTTGAGCCAATTTTAATTGATGCTCAAAACGCTCTCTTTGATCGATTGGGTCATTTAACTCTGAATACGCATTCGCAATTTCTTTACCACAAACCATCAATTCAAAACGTTCTGTCAATTCAGGATTCTCTCTATGCTCTTTACATAGCGGACTCATTTCTTTAGGATAATCAGTAATATAAGTTGGCTGTATATAATTGCCTTCACATTTTTCACCAAAAATCTCATCAATCAACTTACCTTTCCCCATGGTTTTATCAACCTCAATCCCCATTCCTTTGGCAGCTTCAAAAAGTTCTTCTTCTGTTTTACCTGTAATATCAAAATCTGTAAATTCTATAATAGAATCGGTCATGGTAATCCTTTTATAAGGAGCTTTAAAATCAATCTTATGTTCTCCAAAAACAGCTTCTGAAGTTCCGTTAACTGCAATTGCACAATATTCTAATAGTTTTTCAACAAACTCCATCATCCAATTGTAATCTTTATACGCCACATAAATTTCCATAGCCGTAAATTCAGGATTATGAGTTCTGTCCATCCCTTCGTTACGGAAATTCTTAGAAAATTCATAGACACCTTCAAAACCACCAACAATCAATCTTTTTAGATACAATTCATTGGCAATACGCATATATAAAGGAATGTCCAAAGCATTGTGATGTGTTATAAATGGTCTCGCGGCTGCTCCACCAGGTATCGGTTGTAAAATTGGCGTTTCTACTTCAAAATAACCTGCATCATTAAAAAACTGACGCATGGCATTGAACAGTTTTGTACGCTTTACAAAGACTTCTTTCACATGTGGATTCACCACCAAATCAGCATAACGCTGACGGTAACGTAATTCAGGATCTGTAAAAGCATCATAAACCACACCGTCTTTCTCTTTAGGCATTGGTAAAGGCTTTAAAGCTTTACTCAACAGTTTAAACTTTTTTACTCTTACCGTTTTTTCTCCCACTTGAGTGGTAAACAACTCTCCTTCAACACCAATAAAATCACCTAAATCAATTAGTTTTTTAAAAACATCATTGTACAATGTTTTATCTTCACCAGCACATATTTCATCTCTATTAAAATAGACTTGCATTCTCCCTTCACCATCTTGCAATTGAGCAAAAGAAGCTTTCCCTTGAATGGAACGAGACATCAAACGACCCGCAACAATCACTTTCTTAGCCTCTTCATAACTATCAGTCACCTGTTTAGAAGTATGATTTACAGGAAATAAATCTGCTGGATACGGATTGATACCTAAATCACGTAGTTTTTGTAGTTTTTCTCGTCTTACGATTTCTTGTTCAGAAAGTTGCATAAATAATCTTTTATAATAGCTGGCAAATATACTATATTTTAAAGAGAAAAACCTGTAACAAAATCGTCAAAAACGTGTCTAATTGTATGTTAAATTGAATTATATTTGTAAAATAAATTAACATGGGATGTTTTAGAGTATTGCTTTGTATTATTTGCCCTCCTTTAGCTGTAATTGACAAAGGTTGCGGTTCAGTAATTATTGTATTGATTTTAACTGTTCTAGGATGGATACCTGGCGTATTGGCAGCCTTAATTATTTTGAATAAATCCTAAAACAATATTTGAAATCGAAACCTTCAATTAAAATCTAACTATGAAAATAAAAAATGCAATCGTACTATTCATCGCTATCCTTACTTTAACTAGCTGCGAAATTGTTCAAGAAATTAATTTTAAAGAAGATGGAAGCGGAAAATATTCTCTTGGCTTTGACATGAGTGAAATGATGAAAATGGGTGGCAGTTCAAAAAACGATAGTACCAATCAACAAATAGATACTTTAATTATTTTTTCTAAAATGTTAGAAGAGAAAAAAGATAGTATTGCTAAATTAAGCAAAGAAGAACAAGAAAAAATTGCATTCTTAAAAGATTTTGAGCTTTATATAAAATCTGACTCAATAAGTAAGCAACTAAAAATGAATATTGGTTATCATTTTAAAGATATTGCTGATTTAAAAAGATTTAATGAAAAGCTAGAAGGACAAAATATAAAAGAGTTAGATATTTTCAAAGGGAAATTAAAGCCAAAATCAGATAAAAAAAGTGATAAGACGGGTGAACTCCCTAATTTTAATGAACATTACACTACTACTTTTTCTAGAAAAAAATTCACGCTAAAAATCACAGCAAAAGGACTTGAAGAGGCTCTAAAAAAGAAAGACACCACCATGAAGAAAGACAACCCAATGGCTGATATGATCCGTTTTAAACAACGCTATCTTTTTCCATATAAAATAAAAAGTGTGAGTAATAAAAATACAAAAATCCTATCTAGTTTTAAAGGAATTGAACTACAGGCTAATATGTATGACTTGAATTACAATCCCAACTATTTTGATGTAGAAGTTGAGTTTGAATAAGCCCCTCTGCCTTTGGCATCTCCCCAAAGGGAGAGTTTTAAATTTAAGATTCATGGAATTAAATAAAACAATCTACATACAAGACCTAGGCATTAAAGATTATGCCGAAACTTTCGATTATCAAAAACAATTATTTGATAGGGCTGTTGCTATTAAGAAAAAAAACAAAACCGAAAATAGCAATCTCAAAACGGAAAATCATTTTTTGTTTGTAGAACATCCTCATGTCTATACCTTAGGGAAAAGTGGAGATATCAATAATTTATTACTCTCAAAAAATCAACTTACAGCAAAAGGAATCTCTTATCATAAAGTAGATAGAGGTGGTGACATCACCTATCATGGTTTCGGACAAATAGTGGGCTACCCCATTTTAGATTTAGAAAATTTCTTTACGGATATTCATAAATACCTTCGGCTTTTAGAAGAAACCATCATCAAAGTTTTGGCAGAATACGACATCAAAGGAGAACGCAGTGATGGTGAAACTGGAGTTTGGCTAGATGTTGGTACGCCATTCGCTCGTAAAATATGTGCCTTGGGCGTGCGAAGTAGTCGGTGGGTTACTATGCATGGTTTTGCACTCAATGTAAATACCAATTTGGGTTATTTTGACCATATTATCCCTTGTGGTATTCGTGGTAAAGCTGTTACTTCTATGGAAGTGGAACTGGGTAAAAAAATTGATGTTACAGAAGTGAAGGGGGAAATACTAAAACATTTTGAAGTGCTTTTTGGAGCCTCACCCCAACCCCTCTCCAAAGGAGAGGGACTAGATTCTATTTGAAATTTTCAGTGTATTAATCAACTACTTCTCGATACTATTTTTCTACGAAAAATAACTCGAAGTGACAGTGTTGATACAAATGTCAGTTCGAATTATTCGATTTTAAGAGAATTGTGTCGAGAACCTGGATTCCTGCCTTCGCAGGAATGACAAAAATTATTTCTCCTCGTTAAAATACACTTTATAATACTTCATTTTCTTTTCTTCATCATAACCCAACTCTAAATACTCACTAGAAGCATCTGGAGCATCAATATCTAATTTAATCTGTATGTTTGTATCTAATTTAATTTCTGTTTTAATTTTCCGTTTTTCTTTCTTAACAACAGATTCTACAACATCAAATTGATTTCTAATCAACACATCTTGTTCACTTTCAAACGTTTTTTTATAATCCTCAAAAAGGGACTTACGTTTCTCATCTTCAAAAATTTCTTCTTTAAAACTTTCGATATTTACTACTTCATTTTCCTTGAAAAAATCTATCGTTTTTGCTAAAAAAGTACTTTGCTCTTGAACACCATAATCCGTTTTCAATACATCTGCTGAGAAGTCCTTACAGAGTTCAATATAGTTTTGAGTGTGTTGATTGGCATTGTCAGCAAACTTAATATTTAAGAAATGATTGGTCCAATATTGAGCATCATAACCATTATTATCAACACTTAAAACAATCTTCCCTTCGGTATCTCTCGTATTCAAAATCAGACAGCCTTTATCTACTTTCTTGGCATTGATTCCCTTTTGTACAGTTACATCAAAACTCCCATCTTCTAGGTAAGTCTGAAAGAAATCGACCTTATTTTCTATCTTATAGATACCAATAGCATCAACAATCATATCTTCATATTTTATATCATTAAAATAGACCACCAGCACATCACCTGTTTTAATTTGAGCAGAATTAGATTGCTCGTACAAATGCATTAAAATATGCTTAGACACCTCAACAAACGCTGAATCATCATCAAAAACTTTTGAAGTATATGCATTCATTTCATTCAAATCAACATTTGCATGATGATTGAACCGATAGCTTTGAACCACACTCGTAAATGGCTTTAATAAAAAAGGCATCATTAACTCATAACTAGCTTGGTCAAAATGCACAACAGCTTCAGAAAAAGCATTCTTGGTGTCATTAAATTTATTCCCAACTTTATGGATGATGAATTTAGAAATGGAAGCGTTCTTGCGGTTTATCATACTCGTTAAATTTAGATGGCAAATGTAAGCCTTAACAGGTTAAATACTTCTCAAAAATATGCTATTTTTTGAATCCCTCATTGAAGGTTTATTTCATCAAGACTTCTACAAAAACAACCTATTGTCAAAAGGAAACTTATAAGAATTCGTGATTTTAATTTTCTTAAAATCTTTATGATGTGGATTGATTAAATAGTTGAAATCACCTTTAACAACTGCTGAAGGCACTTTTAAAACACATCCTTTTTTTGAATACACAAAATTATCACCAATTTTTTGAGTTTTATAAGTATGCGGAAAGATATCCCAATTTTCAGGGAGCTTTTTTTCATTTAAAACTTCAATAGCAACAATTTTCGGAATGTTAATTTCTAGCATCATAAAATCTTTTGGCAAAGTTGCCAAACTCAAATGTACAGAAACCTCTGCCATTGCCAATGCTCTACTATCTGCACAGTAAATAATTTCTGTACCTTTAGAATTCCATCGATTGCCTGATTTTGAAGCTCCAACACCTGACAACTCAGTCGCATATTTTTTTCGAGAAAGCCTAAAAACTAACATTATACAAAAACACCTTGATCGATACGGTTTAATTCTTCCATAACCATTTCTTTACCGTAAGAATTTTTCAACAATTCTAAAGGTTTCATAGAACCCAATGCAATAGAAGTAGTATTTAACCAAGAATAAAAATCTTTTGTGGAATCAAAAACGGAATTACCAAAATTAGTAACTTCTGCCAATTCTATAATTTTTTCAGAATGGATAGGCTTAAAAACAAATCTTTTTTCATTTTTATAACGCTGTAAAGATTTTGTAGAAATATTTAAAAAATCTGCCCATTCTATATCTGTAAATGGAGAGTTGTTTTTAATTTTATTAAAAAAAGAAAAAGAAATACCTTTTCTAATAGAATGTACAATCAGCATTTTATTACTTAAAAAATCATTGTAACTTATCTTTTTATTTGCAGACCCGACTTGATAAACAGCTGCAACTTCTTTAACTAATGATGTTACTTCTTTACTAAAATCAGTATCATATTTTTTTTGAGGACTCATAATTAAGACATTTGACTTCAAATATACGACTTTTTTCTTATTTAACGAAAATTTACAAACTAAATTATAATTGTTCTGGCAATAATTTAAAAGATTTTCTATGATGTTCTGTAGCACCAAACTCTCTAATTGCGGCTCTATGTTGTTTGGTTGGATAGCCTTTATTTTGTTTCCAATTGTATTCAGGAAAATCTAAATCAATTTTCTCCATAAACTCATCACGATACGTCTTCGCCAATACTGAAGCCGCAGCAATACTTTTATACTTACTATCTCCTTTTACAATGGTTTGGTGTGGAATACTTTTAAAAGGATTAAATTTATTACCATCAACAATAATAAATTCTGGCACGATACTGAGTTGCTCAATAGATTCATGCATCGCTAAAATGGAACTCTGTAAAATATTAATTTCATCAATCTTATCTTGCCAAACAAAGGCTACTGCAAATGCCAAAGCCTTAGCTTCAATGATTGGTCTAAGCTCTATTCGTTGCCTTTCTGTAAGTTGCTTTGAGTCATTTAAAAATGGATGCCTGAAGTTTTTAGGTAAAATTACTGCCGCTGCTACCACTGGCCCAGACAAACAACCTCTGCCAGCTTCGTCTGTACCAACTTCTAATTTAAATCTAGAAAAGTTATTTTTCAATCCCATCACACAAATATAATTTTTAATTAACTAACATTTATGAATTCCTTCTTAAATTGATTCTCATTTTCAAGGGAATTTATTTTACCTTTGCCACAATTGTTAATTTATGCACAAGTATTTTTTTCTTATCATTATTTTATGCTTTGGTCTAAAGGCCGAATCTCAAATTAATCCAAAAAGACCTTCGAGGGTTAACAACGGATTCGATATTAGTCAAAAAGACACCATAAAAGATGAAGGGATGATTGACATTCAACTCAGCGGTAAAACACATTACACAGATTATAAAGTGATTTCTCACACCAATGATTCCACTTATATTGACACTACTTTAACCATTCAAAAAGCATATAAATTTAATTATTTACGTAAGGATAATTTTGAATTATTGCCTTTTCATAATCAAGGACAAACCTATAATAACTTAGCCTACGATTATTCTGAAGTGTCATTATTCCCAGAAATGGGAAATAGAGCCATGCACTTTAATTATTATGAAGTCAAGGATATTAATTTCTATAAAGTCCCAACACCAACTTCTGAATTGGCCTACAGAACAGGTATGCAACAAGGACAGTTCTTAGATGCTTTACTCACCTTTAACACTTCAAAACGCCATAATTATTCAATAGCTTATAAAGGATTACGATCTTTAGGTAAATACAGAAATACGTTAAGCAGTCATGGTAATATGCGTTTCACCTATAGTTATCAAACAAAAAATGATGCTTATAATGTGAAAATGCACATTACTGCACAAGATTTAAGAAATGATCAAAATGGAGGCTTACCAGAATTATCGATAGGTTATTTTGAAACCAACGACAATAATTTCAGTGACAGATCTAGAATGGAAACTAATTTTACAGATGCTTCTAGTTTTTTGAGAGGTAATCGTTATTATTTACATCACGATTATAAAATTTGGCAACGCAATGATACCGTTCGCCATAAAAAAAGTTATTTAAAAGTTGGTCATATTTTCAATTACGAACGTAAACACTATTATTATACACAAGCTGCTGCAAATAGTTTGTTAGGAGCTGCTTTTGACACTTCTATTTATGATAAATTAAATTATTACACTTCAACTAATGAGGCTTTTATTGCCTTAAAATCTCCACTAGTTTTAGGTGAGGTGAAATTTAACGCTTCTTATTTCAACTATAATTACGGATATAATAGTGCTGCAATTCTTAACGACAAACTAATTACTTCTTCAGTTGATGGAGGCTCAGTATCTGTTGGAGGAACTTGGCAAACTCATTTTAAAAAATTTAATATTAATACTGATGCAGCGACTACTGTATCAGGTGATTTTATTGGAAATTACATCAAAGCTTCTGCCAGCTTCAAACAAGACAGTCTCTTTACTTTTAAAGGTGCTTTTTTAACAAATAGCAAATCACCCAACCTGAATTTTCTCTTAAATCAGAGTAATTACATCAATTACAATTGGTCAGAAAATTTAAAAAATATACGTACTCGAAGTTTACTATTTGATTTGAAGTCTGATAGAATTATAAACGCTTTGGTTCAAATTACACAGATTGATAATTACACTTACTTTAATAACGAAGAAAAACCAATACAAGCTGATAAGACTATTAATTATCTAAAACTAAAAGTTTCTAAAGAACTTAGACTTGGTAAATTTGCCTTAGACAATACTATAATGTACCAAAGAGTGGCACAAGGCAGTTCTGTTTTTAAAGTCCCCGAATTGGTCACCAGAAACACACTTTACTTTTCTGATTATTTATTTAAAGGAGATCCTTTGTTTTTGCAAGCTGGAATTACTTTAAAATATTTTACGAAATACCATGCCAATAGTTACAGTCCTGTATTGTCAGAATTCCATTTACAAAACAATCAAAAAATTGGAGGCTACCCTGTATTAGACTTTTTTATAAACGCTCAAGTACAACGCACACGAATCTATTTAAAAGCGGAACATTTCAATGCTGGCTTTGGCAAAACTGCCGATTATTATTCAGCTCCAAATTATCCTTATCGAGATTTTATCGTACGCTTTGGCTTAGTTTGGAATTTCTTTATATAAAACCAACCCTTTCTTAAGGGAAGGATTAAATTAATGAGTCACTTTAGTATCTTTCAACTGTCTAATTTTAATAGAAAATGCAGCAAACAACAAGGTCATAAACGGACTTAAATAATTAAAAATAGCATAGCCTGCATAAGAAAACGTATCAACACCCAACACACTAGATTGATAAGCCCCACAAGTATTCCAAGGAATTAAAACAGAAGTCACCGTACCAGAATCTTCTAAAGTTCTACTTAGGTTTTCAGGTGCTAAACCTCTATCTTCATAAGCTTTTTTAAACATTTTACCAGGAATAACTAAGGCTAAGTATTGGTCGCTTGCAATAGCATTCAAGCCTAAACAACTAAATACTGTACTTGCAAATAACCCGAAAACAGAAGTTGCTAGTTTTAACAACTCTTTAGTAACACGTGCCAACGCTCCGATAGCGTCCATTACACCACCAAACACCATGGCACTCATAATTAATAAAATTGTCCAAATCATACCTTTCATTCCACCTGAAGAAAATAATTTATTCAAACTTTCATTGTCAGTAGTAATTTCTGTATCTACAAAAATTGCATTTACAATTGATTTAATATTTGATGTAGAAATACTATTCAATACTTCTGGCTGAAATATAAAAGCAAAAATTGCCGCCAATACTACACCTACACCTAAAGCAATAAGTGGTTTTGTTTTTGTCACAATCAAAAGTATCACTACAGATGGCACTATAAATAAATATGGAGTAATATTAAAAGTTTTATCAATTGAATTTAGTAACCCGCTAATATCAGCATTACCCGTAGTTTCGATATTCATACTTAGAATACTAAAAACAATTAGAGTAATTATAATAGTGGGTACCGTAGTAAATGCCATATATCTAATATGTGTAAACAAATCGGTTCCTGCCATCGCTGGAGCAAGATTTGTGGTATCACTCAAAGGTGACATTTTATCGCCAAAATAAGCACCAGAAATCACAGCACCGGCAATCATTCCTGTTGGGATACCCAAAGCACTCCCTATACCTACCAAAGCAATTCCTACAGTAGCAGAAGTTGTCCATGAGCTACCCGTTGCAATAGAAATTATTGCAGCAATAATAACTGATGCGGGTAAAAATATACTCGGACTCAATACTTGTAAACCGTAATAGACCATTGCTGGGATAATTCCGCTCACCAACCATGTACCAGCTAAAGCTCCCACTAAAAACAATATCATTATGGGAACAAAGACACTTTTCAAATTCTCCCAAATTTCAGAAATCATTAATTCTAAGGATACTTTATTAAAAAGCCCTACAATTGCAGCGATTACACCTGCAGTAATTAATATATATTGATTGGTATAGGCACCTAACAATTCTTGCCCTTTAACAAAAAATATATTATAAGCCAACATTGCCATTAAAATCACAACAGGAATCAAAGCTTCCCAAATATTTAATTCTTTATTCTGAATTATATTTTGATCATCAATTTTTATTTTGGAAATATTATTTTCAGGACTCATAAAATAGGGTTTTGTTAATGTAATGATACAAAAATCTTGAAGATAATAAAAATGAGCATTAATTTTGTAATTAAACAATCAATTATCGACTAATATTATCTTAACTATAACTTGAACTATTTAATCATGAACTTTTCAAAGAAAAATCACGAACCCCACAAAAACAATAATTTTTTTGTGAGCAAAAAAGCATTTTTTTATTTTGTGCTTGGTGTAATTGTAGTCAGCTCAATTGCATTTATTAAAGTCAATAAAAAAACAACTAAAATTGATACTACTACATCATATATTACAGCCTTGAATGGTGTAAAAGCCTATACGCTAGAAATTGCTGAGGCGATGCCAGCTGATAAATATACATTCAGGCCCCATGACTCTATTAGAAGTTTTGGAGAGCAAATGGCACATATAGGCATGTCATCAAAATTTTTATTAGGTATGTTTATTAATGGAGATTCGATGCCGACAGACCCTAAAGTATTTGCTAATATTGGTATGATGGAAAAAGAAATGGGTGCATCAAAAGAAGCCTGTATTAAAGCAATTACTGAAGCTTTTGATGCTATTATTGAAACTCATAAAAGCATGAATTCAGAAAGTTTAAAGGAAACTTTTTCTGTTCCTTTTGATCCTAGTCCTGACAAACCAAAATTTTCTAAGGAAAAAGGATTTCAATTTATTAGTGAGCATATTGCCCACCATAGAGGTCAAGCGTTAGTATCTTTAAGAATGCAAGGTATTAAAGCTCCAAGGTATCGATTATACTAAAAAAACATCTCTTTATAAATTATAACCCCTTAAGTCATCAAAACTTAAGGGGTTATAATTTATGTAAAATAAAAGTGAGTTAGCGTATTTTTCCCTTTTCATTATAAATTTTATACAAACTATTAACTACAATAAACAGCTGAGGTAATTTAGTGTGAAATTCTGTTGGTGTTTCAAAATAATTTTCTGTGATGACAGCTAAGAATTCGTGCTGATTTTCAAAAGCATAGTCCCTTAAATAATCCGTAGCCAATATATTTTTCTTTTCTAAAGGATCATTTATATAATGTAAAACATTTTTTACATTTCTAATAAAATTTTTTGCCTCACCATTATGCTGTTTTAAAAAACTAAAATATAAAGCGTGGGTAAATTCATGAATTCCTAAATTAAGATTATCATCTTGAATTTGAATACCCTTAACAAAGCCTTCCCAAGAAAATACAATCGCTTTTACTTTTGGGTTAGTTTCTCCTTTATGTAATTGATTTGTGGTTAACGATAAATAATTAGATGGATAAACAATAATATTTTTAAAATGCTTATATAAATAATTTCGCATTTTAAAAGTTATCATGATAGCAATGGAAGAAATTATCACTTCCTTAACTGGTGATATTATAATCTCTTTCCTTCCAATAAAATTATGTTCTTTGGTGAATTTTAAAACCCTATACTCAAATTTACGTTTATCCTTTTTATTTAATTGTTTATAAAAATCATTACTATTTTCGAGCACCTTTTTTAATGAAGGTTCCATTTTATGAAAATAATAGTTCAGATTTAACATGTTATCATTACAGGAATTTTACCAAATTAATTAATTCTCACAAATTGAATAGCATCATAATTTTTAGCGGCGAGTATATATTCTTTTCCTTGTATTTTAATTCTTGCTAAATCTTTAACATCTCCTTCAATAAATAAACCACTATCAACACCAACAACAGGTTCAAAGCCTCCTTTACCATCTCCTTTTAAAAATAAACCTATCCCTGCATCATTTCTGGGTGTTTCTACCTCTGTCATATACAAATTTCCTGCAATCACTACATCTAAATTTGAATCTTTATCAAAATCATTGACTATGATCTGATTGACACTTGACACTTGAGCCATATTAGGCAAGTTGTGAATTATAAACTTCCCGTCCTTATTTTCTAAATAGATACTTGCAAAAGATTTCACTTGGTAATGCAATGATTTGTCCAAATCATTTTTGGTGTACACATCTTCTAATGTCGCTACAGAAAATGATTCATAATCTTTATACTTTTTCTTTATGGCAGGAATCTGTTGTGATGAACATTGTCTTCCTCTTAATGGATACTTCTTACCTTCATTAAAATAACTCAATACAATATCACCATGTTTATTTTTATCAAAATCATTAAAATATACATCAAATGTTTCTTCAGAATTTGCTTTATACTTAAAATTGAGCCCATTATTACCCACGATAAAATCAATATCGCCATCATTATCAAAATCACCTTTTTTAATACTTTGCCACCATCCTGCAGCATCTTCTAAACCGTATTCTTTGGTTATATTTTTAAAAGAACCCTTGTTATTTTTAAAAATGGTTATTGGCATCCACTCTCCTACTACAATCAAATCTGTCCAACCATCATTGTCAATATCTGTCCAACTTGCAGCAGTTACCATCCCTAAATTTGCTAGTTCAGGAGCCACTTTTTTGGTAACATTTTCAAATTTCGGAATCCCTTTTGTACTTACATTTTCTAACAGATAACTATTTGCAGGTTGCGGATAATTCTTGGGTACTAATCGCCCACCTACAAACAAATCTAAATCCCCATCTTTATCATAATCAAAAGGAAATACTCTAGACCCACTGGTTAACATTTTTGGCAAGGCTATTGTTGATTTTGTAAAATTCCCTTTACCATCATTCACATACAGTCTATCTTGTAACATTTTTGAATCAAAATCAAATTCATTACCTCCACTTACCATATAGATATCATTATCACCGTCTTTATCTGCATCAAAAATTAAGGCTCCTGAATCTTCGAAACCACTATCCTCATTAATTGCCTGAATTTCTTGTTTCACAAAACCCTTTTTAGTTTGAAAATAAACTCCCGCTTGATTTTGGGATGAACTTCCAACAATAAAATCATCTAAGCCATCATTATTTAAATCGCCTACAGATACATTGGGTCCAAGCATTGAAGTCTGATAAGGCAACAAGACTTCATCTATAAAATCATCGTATAGATTCTCTACATGTTTATGAAGCACAACTATTGTGGTATCATTTTCTGTTGAAAAGAGTTTATTTACAATACTGTTTTCCAACTTATTTTCAGGTTCTTTTGCATGACTATAATCAATTTCAAGTATTTGATTCTTAGCAACTTCAGTTAGAAGCTGTTGTTTCCCATCTGGCCATTTCACAAGTAAAGTGTCAACTTTTTCAGCTTTAGCCAGACCAAAATGCAATTGCGGAGCAACAGATGATTGAAACCCTCTAGTCAAAGTCATTTCTTGAAACTGACTGATTCCATCCGCTTTTAGTGTTACTTTAACACCTAAACCGAATTTATTTTTTTCTGTTCCTTTAAACCTTAAGGTAATGTAATTATTTATTTTAGAACTTGTATTTTCAAAAACTGAAGCATAATCATCAATATTATTAATTACAATTTCTAAATCACCATCATTATCTAAATCTGCATATACACAACCGTTAGAAAAACCTTTATATTCCAACCCCCAGTCTTTATTTACTTTTGTAAAGGTTAAATCTCCATTATTTTTAAACACAAAATTATCTATTTTTTCTGAAGGTATTGCTAAGGAATATTTTAATAAACTGTCTTTTGTTATCCGTTTTTTCTCCAAAGCCTTAAAATAATCTTTGTTATTAATTTCTCTACGTGTTCCATTAGAAATAAAAATATCTTTCCAGCCATCATTATCCAAATCAGCTAATAATGGACCCCAACTCCAATCTGTAGTTGCAATTCCTGCCAAACGAGATACATTACTGAAATTTGGTAAAGAATCGTTTACCATACCATTATTGACTTGCAACATGTTTTGCATGTATTGATAACCAAAGCCTGCATTTACGGTTTCCCAAAACAAAGCTGGGTTCATACCTGCCATATTAGCTTTTGAACGACGATTGTCACCAGGCGTCATATCCATTTGGATAATATCAAGTAAGCCATCATTATTATAATCGGCTATATCAACACCCATACCGTACAATGCTGTCTGTTTCGTCAAGCTCTTTACTTGTTCTGTAAATGTTCCATTTTTATTATTGATATATACATAATCTGGCATAGAAAAATCGTTTGAAACATAGATATCTTGCCATCCGTCATTATTTAAATCTCCAACCGTTACACTGTTACTTAAACCAAAAGAACGCAAACCAGCCTCATCAGTAACATTTGTAAACGTATCACCATCATTTCTATACAAGTTATCTGTTTCATTATCTTTGGTGTTATTCATCTTATAATGATAATAGTTTTGAGGTGCATTAAAATTTGTTGGCGGATAATTGGCCACATACAGATCTAAATCGCCATCATTATCATAATCAAAAAAAGTAGCTTGAATACTATTTCCCACATCATCTAGTCCATATTTTTTTGCACTTTCTGTAAATGTATTGTCTTTATTATTGATATACAATAAATTTTCTTTAGGCCCATATTTACCACTAACTGAACAATAAATATCTAAATAGCCATCACCATTTACATCTGCCATGGTAACACCAGTAAACCATCTTTTATCACCTGTTACTCCTGCTTTTTCTGAAATATCTTCAAATTTTAGATCTCCTTTATTTAAATACAGTTTATTAGCAACCATATTACCTATAAAGAAGATATCTATCAAACCATCATTATTGATGTCTCCAGTAGCTACACCGCCACCCATATAGATATAACCGTAATTTAAATAGTTTAATGAATCAGTTTCTGTTAGGTTATTTGAAAAAGCAATACCTGTTTGACTATGCTCTAGTTTGTTAAAGATTTTGGCATAGGTTTTCTTGTCTTGACTCTTACTAGCTTGATTATTATCTTTATTACAAGACATTAAAAGCATTATAATACTAAGTAAAAAAAGCAGATTCTTCATTTTGGGAAGTTTTTAAGATTACAAATTTAAACATTTGTCAACATATTATATACTTATTTACCCTGTATTTTAAAGAGGCACAACAGTTGTTTTAATTCGTTACCTTTACCTCATATAGAATATAAAATTTCTTAACACTTCTTATTTTAAACATCATGACAGCAAAAAAAACAATACTTATACTAGCATTGCTCCTGTTCAACACAATGCTTTTCGGACAAAAAGAAACCTATCCTACAATAACAGACAATGCTCTTATCTTTGAAGGAGACAAATGTAGTTGGGATGCCGATGCTGTACATACCTTTTCAATAGTAGAAGCCAATAAAGGTGGCTATAAATATTGGGCATATTATGCACTCGACCATTATAACGAAAGAGATTCTCAAATTAGAAAAGGAGGATTGGCAAGAAGTAACGACCTTGTACATTGGGAAAAATACAAACACAATCCTATTATAAGTAACAATTGCAGATGGCCAACTGTTGTTTTTCATAATGACACATTTTATATGTTTTATGCTGAGTATAATGATGATGTTGATAGTAGAATTGTACTATTAACCAGTAAAGATGGACTTGCTTTTGAAAACAAAACTATAATAACATCATATACAAAAGGAGAGCAAAATCAAAATCCGTTTATCTATTTCGATAAGAATGACCAAAACTTTTATCTTTTCTATTACAATGGTACCGAACGTGCTGAAAAAGATAAAAAATGGAATATTTATGTAAAAAAATCGGATAATATCCTAACGCTTAAAGACAAAAAACCTATTGAAGTCATCTCTTCAAACGAAACTATTGCAGCACCATCAATAGCATTTTACAATGGAAAATATTATTTACTCGTAGAAGAATTTAACGATAGTAAAACTCAAGACAGGTGGGTTACCAATGCTTTCTATTCTAATAAAATTGATAGTGGTTATAAAAGAGTAAGCAACAATCCTATTTTATCTGATAATGATGCTTGTGCTTTTCAATATGTGTTTAATAATAAATTATATGTTTCTTACTCACATGCCATCAATCTAAAAGAGAGTATTTGGAACTTACGAATGATAAAATTAAAATAAATGAATAAATTTCTAGCTGAAATATTAGAGCAACCTGTTGCCTTAGAGAATACATTAAAATATTATACTGATTTACAAGGTAAAGACACTTTGAAAAATGTAAAAAAAGCTTTTTCCGAAAATGAATTTGAACAAATTATTTTTACAGGCATGGGAAGCTCCTATTTCACTTCTACTGCCGCTTCCACCCTATTTAATACATTAGGTATTCCATCATTTGCAATCAATGCAAGTGAATTATTGCACTATAATAGTTCCTTATTAGAAAAGAAAACATTGCTGATTTGCTTTTCTCAATCAGGTGAGAGCTTTGAAATACAAGAATTATTGAAAATAATACCCACTAGTGTTTTTTGTATTGGCATCAGTAATGAAGAGAGTAGTACGCTTGCTAAAACTGCAAACATTACCTTGCTAAGTAAGGCTGGAAGGGAAGATATGACCTCAACAAAGTCGTATATCTCAACAACCTTAGTTTCCTTTATTTTAGGATGGTCGCTTGCTGATAAATGGAATGAGAGTAAGATAGATGCCATAAACAATCTCATTAAAAACTTTGAAACCAACCTTACAGATTATCATACTTGGGTTGATAATGCCATTGCCTTTTTAGGTGAAATCCCTGCTTTATCCATTATTGCTAGAGGTCCAGGTATCTCTACTGCAATGCAAAGCGGACTCATGTTTAAAGAGACTACAAAGATTCCTGCATTTGGTATTTTAGGCGGAGAATTTAGACATGGCCCTATGGAGATGGTACAAGAAGGTTTTAAATCTATTTTATTTGCAGCTAAAGGGAAAACACTATCCCAAAGCCTAAAAATGGCAGAAGACATTGCTCGTTTTGGTGGAAAAGTTGTGGTCATTACAAACGCTGAAACAAATCTGTCTCACGATAATATATTGGTATTACCTATTGAAGAACAAAATGAATTTTTGTTCTCCATTCAAAGTATAATACCTATTCAATTATTTATAGATTCTTATACCAAACAAAGAGGATTTGAAGCAGGAAGTTTTGCACATGGTGCAAAAGTAACTGAGGTTGAATAAAGAGAAAAACTTATGAAAGTAAAAAATAACTATTTATTATTTGTTACCATACTATTGTATATATCCTTTGGTTTATTATCATCGGTTATTGGTGTAATTATTGATAAATTTCAAGTAACTTATAATGTATCTCTTTCCGTTGCTGCATTATTGCCCTTTGCCTTTTTCTTAGCTTATGGTATCACTTCTATTCCGTTTGGTATAGCAATGGATAAATACGGTGCAAAAGTGGTATTACTTATAGGTACAATTTTAATGACTGTAGGTTCTTTTCTACTGTATTTGAGTAACAATTATATGATTGTTATTTTAATGATATTTTTTGTAGGCGTAGGTGTTACTGCCATTCAAATTGCAGGAAATCCATTTGTTAGAGAATTGGACGACCCTAAAAAATACACAAGCAACCTAACTATCATTATTGGTATTGGTTCATTAGGCTATGCCTTTAGCCCCGTATTGGTTCCATTAATTCAAAATAGTGGTTATTCTTGGAATACTGTTTATCTCCTATTCGGAATTATAAATGCAATCATATTGGTCTTACTATTCTTTGCAAAATTCCCTGAAGTAAAGTTAGAAGAAGAAGAAAAAATTGAATCCTCACAAATTACAGCATTGGTAAAAAATCCGATTATCATTACCTATGGGCTTGGCATCTTTTTTTATGTAGGTGCCGAAGTGGGTGTATCTTCTTATATTTTAACTTATATGGATAAAATTCACGGAATAAGCAATAGCCAATCATTTTGGGAAGAAGGCTCTCTATTATATACCGCTTTTCCGTCAAAAACAGCATTAGTAATTGGTTTGTTTTGGTTATTTCAGGCGTTTGGACGGTTAATTATCTCACCATTGATGAAGTATGTAGGCGAGAAAAAAATATTTATTATCCATAGCCTCGGTACTGTAATCGCTCTTATTGCAGCACTTTTAGGCGATGCCAATACTGCACTAATTGCATTTGCCCTTGTTGGCTATTTTACTTGTGCTTCGTTTACGGCAATATTTAGTGCTACCATTAATAGTTTTAAAGAAAATCATGGCACAATATCTGGAATTTTAGGTACCGCCATTGTGGGAGGAGCATTTATTGGTTGGCTTGTTGGCTATGCTGGAGAAACTTTGAATATGAACTGGGGTATGCTAATAAATGTACTTGCTTTTAGCTATGTTTTCTACTTAGCTGTATGGGGGAAAGGAAAATTAGATATCAATAAAGATACTGCAAAATGAAAGTTCATAATGGACAATTAATTATTAACAGTTTGAGAAATTTTAAATAAATGAAAGGTAAAATTATCATAGGAATTGATTTAGGTGGAACAAAAATCATGGTTGGAGCTGTTGATTCAAATGGCAATGTTCTTGGCAAACCTATTAAAGTATTAACAGGAGGAAATGATCCATCAGAAAAAATTATAAAGAGAGTTACCGATTCCGTTGAAAGCGTATTAGGGAACTTAAATAAAAATACTACTGATGTTTTAGGTATTGGAATAGGCTCTACAGGCCCTTTAAACATCAATGATGGTATCATCCTTGAATGTCCTCAATTACCAACAATGAACTTTTTCCCTCTGCGTAAAACCATTGAGAATTATTTTAATGTTCCTGTATTTATGAATAACGATGCCAATTGTTTGATTTATGGAGAAACTATTTTTGGCAGTGCTGCTAACAAAAATAATGTGATTGGTTTTACATTAGGCACAGGTATTGGATGTGCTATCATATTAGATAAAAAAATACGAAACGGTGCAACGGGTACTGCAGGAGAAATTTGGCCTTCGCTCTACCAGTCAGGGATTATTGAAGATTATATTTCAGGAGAAGGTGTGGCTAAAATCTATAACTCTATTTCAGGAAAAGAAAACTCTTCTAAAAGCATATTAGAACTTGCAGAAAATGGCGATAAGGATGCTTTAAAAACATGGAAAGAGTTTGGAAAACATTTGGCTGTTCCAATTTCTTGGTCAATAAACTTAATAGACCCTGAGCTTATTGTTTTAGGAGGATCTATTGCAAATGCATCACCATTTTTTATGCCAACATTAGAAAAACAGTTACGAAAACAAATATGCCCTGAACCTGCTGAAAAAACCAAAATAGTCATTGCAAAATTAGGAGATTATGCTGGTTTTATTGGTGCTGCCTGCTTGGTTCTAGAAAAACAAATACAACTCAACGGACAAATACAACTACAAAATATCTAACAAATTATGAAATTCATCAAATTTAGCTTACTATTAACTTTAGTTATAATTATGGGACAATCATGTGGAAACTCAACTACTGACACAGCTACTAAAACTCAACAAAAACAAATCTTAAAAGAATGGAAGCTAGAAGCATCCACTCAAGTTTCTGATGAGGATGCTCATATTTCTTCTTCTGAATTTAATACTGAAAAATGGCTGGATATTGAGGTTCCAACCACTGTTTTAAGAGCTTTGGTTAAAGCAAAAATATATCCTGATCCACATTTTGATTTGAATAATTTTTTGATACCCGATGCTTCTGACACATTAAATAAACAATTGGATTTAGCAAAATACAGCCATTTAAAAGGTATTTCAAATCCT
>CAYRZY010000008.1:14445-25558 GCA_964428855.1 uncultured Flavobacteriaceae bacterium | reverse complement strand
AAAATATAGTAAAAAAGAAGCATGATTATGCGACATTACAGTTTTAAATTGGTATTAATACTATCAATCTCCCCTTTCTTCGCTCAACATGCTTTTATTCAATACTTAAAATTTTTAGAAATGAGCGAATTCATTCCCCTCTTCATCCGAAGAGGGGAGCTTTACTCGTAGTTTTATTTTGTAGGTATACATTCCCTTGATAAGGGTAAGGTGTTCTATATCAATTTTAACAGTAGTGAACTCTCCTCCTTTGGAGGAGCTGGAGGAGGATTTATATCGTTTTCACCAGCACAACCAATCTGTATTGTGATTTTACAAAAATACCGCGTTTTACAGCAGGCTTCATGGTTGGCAACAGCGTAAAACTTTGTCTGATTACACTATCTAGTTCTGGGAAATTTGTAAGTATACTTTCTGGAGAATTTATTTTCACAACAGAAGCTTTGCCAGTATTGTCAATTGATAAATCAATAGCTGTACTGTCATTCACTGCTTTTTTAACCTTTAAGTCATTTTTATTAAACAGTTCCGAAAGCTTTTGTGTCAAGGTTTGCTCAAAACATTCTTTTTGATTGCCTTCTTCTGAATAATTTTCACAGTCAGAAAAAATAGGATAAACATCTACTTTAGTAAAATCAATAACGGTACCTGAAAGTTGTAAATTATTTTTAGAAGTCGCTGAAGTAGACGAAAAAAAATCGCATGAAGTGAAAAATACTACCAAAAAAAGGAAACTGACGGCTCGCCTTATCATTATCTATCAATATTGCTACGAAAGTACAATTTTTTAGCAATTATTTCAATCAACCTTTTCTCCTTTTATAAACAATTCTTTTTTAATTTCTTTGATACGTTGTTTTGCATACAAAGTAGATGCTTCGTGCTTACTAGAGAATCTAGTTATATACTTTTTATAATGCTTTAATGCTATCTTTTTATCTTTATAATAATCGTCGGTTAGCATCGCCAACTGAAATAATATTAAATAATTTTTTCTGTTATTTTCATATCCTTTTTTGAAAGATTGCAACGCTTCTTTAAATCGTTTCTGTTCTAACTGTAATGTACCTAACTCATAATAATTAGCATCAACAGTTGGTTTTTGAAATAATATTGACATTGAAAAATTCATTTCAGCCTCCTTGTAATTTTTTAAGGCTTTATTGACCAATCCTAAATTATAAAGCACATTTGCATCTTTATAATCTATTTTTCTAGCAATTTTATAATATGTTTTGGCTTTATCATACTCTTTCAATTTTAGGTAGGTTAAACCATACATTTTATAGGTAAACATCGTTTTAAAATTTAACCCTTCAAGAGTTTTAAGATACACTAAAGTTGTATCAAACTTTTTTTTTAAAAAAGCATCCTTTACTTTTAACTGATTAAAATTGATGTTTTTCGGATTAATATTTAATCCTTTATCGATAAAAAGTGTTATTGAATCTTTAAATCGTAGTTTCTTATAAAACTTCACCAAATTATAAATACTCTTAAAGTGTAAAGAGTCAATTTTATAGGCTTTTAAAAAATGATTACCACTATCGTAAAATCCTTCTTGCCCCAATTTATGATAGGCAACACCTAATTGATATTGATAATTAGGATTTAAGGTGTCTTTTTGAGACAAATCAGCAAACAAGTCAATTGCTTTCTTAACCTTTTGATGGTTCAAATACAATTTTGCCAATTCATAGTTGAGTAAACTATTCTCTGAATCTGTTTCTAAAACCTCGCTATACAGTTCAATAGCTTTCGAGTAATTACCAGAGGCCTGATAACTTCTCCCTAATCTTTCTTTAATTTTATCAGAAGGAGACAAATCATAAGCTCGTTTATAAAACAAAATGGCATTGGTATAATCACCTACACCTTGATAGATACTTGCAATTTTTGTTAGGATCTTCAATGGTGGGTTTTGTACTGCTTTTAGTTTGACCAGAGCAGATTGGTAATTTCCTTTTGACAACAAACTATCAGTAACCTTTAAAACCGAAGTCTGTGCTTCGGCTTTAAAGGCTGCTAATAGTATAATCAGGATAATTTTATTTTTCATTTAGATTTCTATAAAGTATATTTATCTTGACACTCTTTAATTTGAGTTATCTACTATTATAAAAAAAGTAAACCCCCCTCCTTTGGAGGGGTTAGGGGAGGATTTAATCAATTTTAAAAGCAATAGGCAGTGTATATTTCACTGCTACTTTTTTACCATCATGCTCACCTGCTTGCATTTTCGGCATACTTTTAACGACTCTGACAGCTTCTTTTTCTAGATCTTTATGCGGCCCTCTAGCTCTTACCTCTGTGATATCTCCATTTTTATCTATTTTAAAAATAACATAAACTTTTTTTCTGCCAGAATCTAGCCCTGAATTTTTGGTCAATTCTACATTGAAATTTTCCCCTACAAACTTTTGAATATTTTCTTGAAAACATTTTTTAGGGTTTTCAGCATCTTCACAACCAGGAAAAACTGGAGATTGGTCTAATACTGAAAAAGGAATCCCTTCATTCATCATTTTCTCAGTAATTTCAGTTGATTTGTTACTATATACATTTCCCAACTCTAAATTTTCTCTTATTTCTAAAAGCCTTACATATAGTCTTTCTAGCACTTTTGTCTTTTCTTTTGGATTACTCTTTCCCATCTCCTCACCTATAAAGGTTAAGAGCCCTTTAATTTCATTTTTAGACAAGCCTTCAAAGGTTGACTTTTCTAATTCCGCAATATTATTCTCTGGTTGAATTTCCGATTCTGCTCTTTCACAAGAAGTATAGATTAGCATACTTGCCAATACAGGTATTAATAAAAGGAACTTCACTTTTTTAAACTGTTTTGACTTGCTTTTGTTTAACATCATGATTCGTTTTTTAATTAATGAATGTTTTAAAAATGGATTGATAAATGAAATATGGCTAACACCAAAGGTTTCTGCTAATAAATTTTTAAAATATAACGCCTTGTTATTTTCCTTTACAGCTTTTGAATCTGCTATAAACTCATGTAATTCTGAGATTCTTTGTTGATAGAGATATGAAAAAGGATTGAACCAACACACAATTTTTTGCACTTCAAAAAACAGTAAATCTAAACTGTGTTTTTGTTGTACATGTACCAATTCATGTTCAATAATCTGGATTTTATTGGCACTCTCTTTTCCTAAAAAAATATAATTAAAAAATGAAAAAGCCGTATTGTTACTCATCCAAACCAAGTAATAATTAGCAGTAAGTTCTTTCTCGTTTTTAGAAATCAATCTGATAATTTTATAGAGTTTTACAAAAAACAACAGACTTGCTAGTACAACACCCATCCAAAACACACTATGCAACACCAAAAAGAATAATTGTGACCAATCAAATTGTTGTTTTATTACAGTTGTTGGTGATAGCACTACTTCTGGTAAAAACACTACATATTCTTGTGGAATTATTTTTTGTACGCTTTCTATCTTTATCGACGGAATTACATAAGCCAATATGGAGGTGAAAATTAAATACAGCCTATTCCATTGAAAAAAAGTTTCTCTTTTTAACAAGATATCATAAACTGCTAAAAACAGCGTTTGAAATAATAGTACTTTTATTATATAGTCTAGCATAATTTGTAATTTATTTACTGTCATTTCTGCGAAGGCAGGAATCTCATAAAATTATAGCATAAGTAAAACTGAACTTGAATCTCATTTATGTCTTTTTGTCATTAATTTCTTTAAAAATAGCTTCCAATTCATTTAGACTGACATCATTCTTTTTTACAAAAAAGGAAACCATACTTTTAAAAGAGCCTTCAAAATAACCATCCATTAGCTTGTGTAAACTTTGGTTACTATAGGATGATTTTTTTACCAAAGGAAAATATTTATAGCCTTTCCCGAAAGGTTCATGATCAACAAATTTCTTGTCTTCTAAAATTCTTACTATGGTAGAAACTGTGTTATATGCGGGCTTTGGCTCTGGCAATAGTAAAATCACCTCTTTTACTGTGCCTATTTTCAATTGCCATAACACTTGCATTATTTGCTCTTCTGCTTTTGTTAATTGTTTCATATCTTATCAACTATTTTTTTAGTTCAATACTGCAAATATAACTAAATATTTAGTTTAAACTAATTTTTTAGTTCAATACTGTATAATAAAAGTGATTCTTAGCATGCTTATTGCTATATAATTAGAAACACACAACTATTATGGATATATTTTTATTAATACTTGGAGTCTGCCTAATGGGATTAGGTTTGGTAGGCTCTTTTTTACCAATATTACCAGGACCATTTACAGGATGGTTAGGCTTATTGGTCTTACATTTAACCAAAGCCATCCCACAAGATTGGACATTTTTAGGCATCACATTCGGTATTGCTTTATTGATATGGGTACTTGACTACATTATCCCTGCCATGGGAACAAAAAAATTTGGAGGTAGTAAGTCTGGTGCAATTGGCACAACAATCGGATTAATTATAGGTTTGTTCTCCCCTATTCCATTTGGTTTTATTATCGGAGCCTTTGTGGGAGCCTTTATTGGTGAAATGACACATGACAGTAAAGATACCTCTAGAGCATTGAAGGCTAGTTTTGGTTCTTTCTTAGGTTTTCTATTCTCAACGACGGTAAAATTTCTAGTGAGTTTGGTGTTCTTAGTCTTATTTATTAATAAAGCTTATCAAAACTGGGAAGCTTTAATTGGGTAACTAGACATAAAATTAACGATAACAAAAAAAGGCTTTCTGAATTCAGAAAGCCTTAAATAATTGGGTTAACGTAATTTTTGTTTTCTAAATTTATTTAGAAATTTTCTTGTTATTGTTGATTGTTATTGTTGCAAATGTTTCTTTTTAGTGACTTTTAGAAAGTTTACTTTATGTTTCACTTACACTATTAAAACAACATACTCTTAAAAGTTCCTACCCTAGAGGTAAAAAAAATTAAAATAATAGATTCAGAGTTTCAAATAAATGATAAACTCATGCATATATAGGTTAACCTTCAACGAATATTGATTCTCTGAATTGGTTTTAATAAATAATGGTTATTTTCGTTATTATTAAATAAAACCAAACATTATGATAGTTTACGGTTCAAGAGGGAAACACTTACACAGTGAAGAAACAAACCCTATTCATTGTTCACATTGTCAAGGACAAAGAAAACACACCATCAGTGTTTATGGTAGATATGCTCATATTTTTTGGATTCCGTTTTTCCCTTTAGGAAAAAAAGGCGTGTCAGAATGTAATCATTGCAAAATAACACTTGCACCAAAAGAAATGAACGAACAGTTGAAATTAGCTTTTCAAAATGCTAAAAAAAATACTAAAACTCCTATTTGGTTTTGGTCTTTACTATTGATTATAGTTCTATTGTTCGGTACATCTATAGTTCAAACTATGATTCTCGTCATGTCAAAATAACACTTGATGCAAAACACACCCAAACTCAACGGTAAACTTGCTTTTACTATAGCCCTAATTAACACTATATTAGTCTCTATTTACCTTTTTAATTTCGGAGAAGTAAGTGAAGATAATATGTTCTATTATACAGTCTTTTTGCTCTTTTTGATTTCTATACAATTAGGTTTTATTACCTACTTTGACAAATCTCCAACAAAAAAACTATTCAAAATATTAACTATTATGTTTTCTGTGCTTTTTATTTTAAGCTTTATTCTAACTAGTATGTTTTTTTCATATGCTAGTGGGTGGAATCATTAATCAATTATTATGAAGCAACACAAACTTATTTCTATTTTTTTGTCAATTACTTTTATACTTGTAGGTTTAAATAGCTGGACTTTCTATAAACGTAAATCATGGAAAAGAGAATATTACACAGCAAGTATCGGTGTTGCTGAAAACCATCCTGTTTATCTCAACGCTAAACTAATTACTATAAACGGTGAAGAATATTCTCAACCTTCATTGTTTTCAAAAGATGACTTTGGTTTTTGGGGAGATTCACATTCATCAAGTTCTAACATAGAGTATATGACTTTACCTGATAGTTTATTTGTACATTGGGTGTCATTGCGAGAACGTAAAATATTTAAAGGAACTTTTAAACTCCCTCATAAAATAATTGATAGTATCTTTAAAAATTGTAAAGACAAAAAACAAGAAGATAGAGATTACTATGGAAAATTAAAGAGAAATTTCAATTTTAGTATTGGTATTGCTCCCGAAGGAAAAATTACTGTATGGATTCAAGGAAAAAGGAATTATCAGAAAGAGATTGCTCGCTTTCAAGCTCAAGAATTTGATAGTTATTTAGGCAATGCAACAGGTAAAGAATCTATTGATAAATTAGTAAGACGTTTTGACGCACCAAATAAAAAACTTGACAGTATCATTAAAAATAATATTCCGCCAGAAACAAATAAATGGGAAAATTTAGGAGAAAAATTTACTTACTATATTATACTTGAGAAACTACCAAAAGGAGTAAACTCATTAGAAATAGATTACTTTAATCAAGATAGTGATGAATATAATGTTAGTAATCAAAATAAATTTTTAATTAACAGTGGTGCTCCGAAATGGATTCGGTCAAATGAATTTGATGGTGAAAAACAAATAAGATTTTCATTCACTGACTCTATAATTTCAATTTTCAAAGAAAAAAGAAAACACCTTATAGCTAATGATACCTTAGTTTTTCTATTAGAGACACATCAAAATAAAAAAACCACCAGTTCTTTTGTAACCACAATCAATGAAATAGATTCTTTAAACTTAAAAAAATAATTATAAAGATTACATGAAGTATATAAAATACATAATATGCCTTTCCTTTCTGTTCTGTTCTACCTTCACAGTAGTAAGTCAGAATGATGTTGAGCAGCTTTTTGATGATAAAAATTATAAAGAGGTCATTTCTATTTTAAATAAAAAAAATGAGAAAAGTAGTTTAACATTAAGAGACTATTATTTATTAACCAAATCTTATGGACGCAATGTTCAATACCCAAACGGCTTGGTCTATGCCAATGAAATGATAGATGAATGTTTAAAGTTAAAAGACACTACCAACTTGGTAATTGCCTATAATTTAAAAGCTGAAAACCTAATTGATTTAAATCAAATAAAATCAGGTATCAAATTCTGTGAAAAGGCAAGTCAAGCTTTTAGAAAGCAAGATTCTGTTTCTTTTCAACAATTGTGTTTTAAATGGGGGATGTTATACAACATAAATAAAGAATATCAAAAAGCATTTGATATTTACAATAAAATTACACTTGAAAAATATAGAAAATTATCACTATTTAAAAATAATTATGCTTTAATATTAGAAGGATTAGGTAATGACGAAGAAGCTATTTCTTATTATAAAAAAGCAATCAAAGAATCAAGTACCAGTGATAATAATCCGGTTATTGAGTTCTCAAATATCGCTAAATTACTACTAAAAAAAGGCTATACAACAGAAGCTCTAAAATACCTAGATTCAGCAGAAAATTCTATAACAAAAAAAACTCCTTTACGTTCTCAAAAAGTAATCTATGAAAGTCTTCAGGAATATTACCAAGGCATCGGCAACACTTTTTATGCAAGTATCTATTTAGAATTTGTAAATGAGACTAATGAAGAAATTTTTAATAAAAAACTGAATGAAGAAATACAAGCATTAAAAACTTCTTATAAAAGAGAAACTGCATTAAATAATAAGTTAGAAACCTCTCGTAAAGAAAAATTATGGGGTACCATTATTTTACTCTTTATTATTATGACATTACTATCTATACTCTACCTTTTTAAATATAGAAATATAAAAGCAGCACATGAAACAGTCTTGACAGAACAGAAATTATTACGTTCACAAATGACACCTCATTTTATTTTCAACTCTCTTTCTGTTTTACAAGGCATGATTCTAAACAAGGAAGATAAAAAAGCAGTGAGTTATTTGTCAAAATTTTCAAAACTATTACGCTTAATTTTAGAAAACTCTAGAGAGAAATTAGTACCTATAGATGAGGAGTTAAAAGCCATACAAAACTATGTTGATTTACACAATATGAGAAGCTCAACTACTTTCAAATACACACTTACTTTAGACGAAGACATTGAAGACCTAGGTTTGCTTATTCCACCTATGCTTATTCAACCATTTATAGAAAATGCCATTGAACATGGCTTTAAAAAAGATTTTGAAAATGCTGAAATTTCTATAGATATTAAGTTCAACCAAAACAAGTTAGATTGTGTAATAAAAGATAACGGAGTTGGATTGAATGCAAAAAAAATAAAACCTAATACAACTAAAAAATCGTTATCAACAACAATCACTTCAGAACGTTTAAAAATTTTCTCAAAAGAATATAATGTGGAATGTGGAATTATACTACAAGACCGTAGCATATTTAACGAACAAGGCACACAAATAAATTTAACCTTACCTTATAAAATAGATCAAGATGCTTAAAACCTTAATTGTAGAAGATGAACTTTATATTAGAAAAGGCCTAATATCAATGGTTCAAAGTTTAAATAAAAATATTGATATCATTGGCGAATGCGAATCAGTTAAAGATGCTGTAAGTGTAACCAATGCTTGTAAGCCTGATTTAATTTTTTTAGACATCAATCTAACTGATGGTAATGCTTTTGATTTTTTAGAGCAAACTGAAGAATTAAACTTTAAAGTTATTTTTATTACTGCTTATGAACAGTACGCCTTACAGGCACTTAAAAACGGAGCGGTAGATTATATTCTAAAGCCTGTTGATATAGACGAATTAGAAGCTGCTATAGACAAAGCAATCAGTTTAGAACCTGCAGTACAAAAAGAACAATTGCAAATTGTTAAAAATCAGATGATTGACAATCAAAAAGACAAGCTTGTTTTGCGATTGCAAGAAGGTTATCAGGTTATTGATTTTAAATCGTTAATCTACTGTAAATCTGACAAAGGTTATACTAGTTTTTATTTGTCTGACGGTAAATCATATATGGCATCTAAACCCATCAAAGAGTTTGAAGGACAGCTACCTGTCAAAAAATTCATCAGAACACATCAATCGTATATTGTCAACATGGACTATGTAGATAAATATGATAAAAACGGATATATTTTCTTAAAATCTGGCGAAAAAATACCAGTTGCCACACGTAGAAAAGAAGAATTTGTATCTCGCTTATTAAATGAATAATACGCGATCTTCTACATTGTTATCAAATAACTAGTTAAACTTAACGAATATAAATTCAACCCTATCGAATATAAATTGAGTTTTCAAACCTAACCTAATAGGAGTTAGCTTTGTCTTATCAATTATTTTAAACCAAAAAAGCAATGAAAAACATTATAATTATTGCATTCTACTTAATCGCAGTAAAAGCAATAGCTCAAGAAACATACCTAATGTGGAGTGATGTTGAAACACAACGTTTCGGTAAGGAAGTCTTGTTTAAATCAGATAATAAATTTTTAAACGGTAGCTATAAATTAGCTGAAAATAGTGGTGCTTACACCGAAGTAACGTTTAAAAACGGAAAGATGGTTGGTACAAAGAAAGATTTTGATTTTTCTGGAAACATTGAACAGGAGATGAATTTCAATCAAGAAGGAAAAGCTGATGGAAAAAGTATTTCATATTTTCAAAATGGTAAAATAAGTGACGATTTAAACTATAAAAACGGATTAAAAGAAGGTGAATGGAAGACCTACACAAAGAAAGGGGAATTAAGAAAAACAGAAATCTATAAAAATGATTTAAAAGAAGGTAAATGGGTTTCCAAATTATTAGATGGGGTAATGGGAACAAAATTAGTAGAAACAATTTATTATAAAAATGATAATCCTACAGGCACTTGGACACAGAAAACAGAAGAGGGTAGGTTAATCTGGAAAAAGATATATTCAGACTCTAAAGACTATACCAAAAACGATTACCATACCAACGGAAAATTAGCAGTTACAGAATCATTTAAAGATAATAAATTACACGGTATTTGTAAGTATTATGATGTTTCTGGAATTATTCTTAGTGAAAAAAAATATGAAACTAGTTATTTGAAAAATGAAATAAAATTTTATCCTAATGGGAATAAAAAAGAAATAGCAGATTCAAAAGATGGATATCGAGATGGCTTGTATCAAGAATATTCAGAAACTGGACAACTTACACTTGAAGGTCAATATAAGATTGGCTATAAATCAGGAGAATGGAAACAATATAATGAAGATGATATGTTAGAAGAGACCTACACCTATGCTGATGGAAGGAAAAACGGAATAGCTAAAACATATAATGAAGCTGCAACGGTAGAAAGTAAAGGAATGTATGCCAACGATGAGAAGACAGGTCTATGGAAACATTACAAACTAAACGGGAAAATTGCTAAAGAAATAGAATATAAAAACGATAAAATTATTTCTGAAAAAAAATATCAATAAACAATTAATTATTAACCTTAAATTTAAAAACAATGAAATTATTAAAAATCAGTTTAACAGCAGCTATCATCTTATTCTCTGTAGGAAAAGCAACTGCTCAAAAGTTAAAATCATTCGGAAGTTCTATTGAGAAAAAAATAGGTCCAGTGACAAAAAAAGTACCTTATACAGATGTAGTAAGCTATTTAGGTTATGCTGCTGTTGACACAGAAGATGAAGTAAAAGACGGAAAAAAGTTTTATTACATCTATGTTTGGATACCAGCTGTTGCACCTGAATTAGGACTGCGTATGATATCTCCTGTAGGAAAAATGAAAGTCAAAAAAGCTATTAAAGGTGCAGGTTATGATGACAACGCTTCTTCTGAAGATTATTTTGACACTTACATCACCTTAGAAAGGTCAAATATCATTTCTAAAGATAAAATTAGCACTGCAAAAACTGCAAAATGGAACACCTTAGCTAGCAATGATGACAGTAGTGAATTACACAAACAACCAAGTGGTAATTCTTACAATTCAGTTTTACGTTATAAAAGTAAAGTTGGCGATCCTGTTGGAGCATTAACAACTGGTTTGTATAGAATTGGTTTCACTACCTACAAAACAGGTGAAGTAAAAGGTACTTTCTTAGCACAAATTGGCTCTCCAATAAAATTACCAGGTGTAGTTATGGCTAAAACAGTAGAAGAGCTATTAAAACAAATGGA
>CAYRZY010000008.1:5249-14345 GCA_964428855.1 uncultured Flavobacteriaceae bacterium | reverse complement strand
AATGGATTTATTCAAAAAATAATATTATGAAAAAATTAAAAACAATCAGTTTAATAGCAATTAGCTTTATACTACTATTTACCACACAATCTTGTGGAAAGCCAGCTGACGACCCTCAATTAAAGAGCTTTATGCTAGGAGGTATCTATTTTATTAACGGGTATGGCGGAACCAAAGAAGTTAAAAAAATGATAAATGATGCTGGATATAGAACAGAATCTGAATGGGCTTCTGGTTACAAACAACTATTAGAGTTCCCTTTTGAAAAAGTTGATGGACGAGGTATTAGTGAGGTATTAAAAAAATCTTGGAATATCACAGATAAAGAATCATTACTAAGTTCTATTGACGAATTAAAAACTCAAGATACTAAATACAAGGCTTGGGATTTTTCTAGAATAGCAAATAACCTTTGTATGGGTTATGCTGCTGGATATGTTACTAAAGAAGAGGTTTATCCTATTTTAAGTGAAACCTTAAAATTAGCTCAAGAAAAATATAAAACTTGGGAAGAGTATTTTACTGACTTTGATTTAGGAAGAAAAGAATGGAATCCTGATGATCCTGAAAAAGAGGTTTATGAAAAATTAGCAAAAAAAATCACAAAAGGAAATGGTTCAATTTATGTATTACAGCCTTTACATAACTAGAGTTATTTGAAATTGTGAAGGTGTATGAACGTAAACAACACTAAACATCTAAAAACAAGACTACTATTTGTTGCTATAGTCATTCTATTATTTGCAATACATAGTTTCTTATATATTGACCCGTACCAAAGGTCTTGTCTCGGAAACCCTTCTGTACTTCCGTTCATGTTTTTCGGAATGCCATCACTCATTATTTTGGCTTTACTAGATATTATCTATTTAACCATTGTTAAAAAAGTGAATCTTTATAAAATACTGACAAATATGTGTATTGCGGGAATAATTTTTCTCAGCATCTATTTATTATAAATCAATAACAGCACAAAAAAAGCATCTTGAAAATTATTCAAGATGCTTTTTTATTTGAGTAATTTTCTATCTTACTTCAAAAGTGATTTTTACATTTACTCTAAATTCTGCAACATCATCACCATTCACTACAACACTTTGAGATTGTACAAATGCAGATTTAATTTGTTTAATACTTTTCCCAGCATGTTTAACTGCTTTACGAGTAGCTTCTTCCCAACTTTTATCAGAACTAGCCAACACTTCAATAACTTTCATTACTGCCATAATATATTTTGTTTTAAGTTAATAAATTATAATATGTAAATATACATAATATTACCTAAAAAATCATCCGTTAATCGCAACAACTTCTTCTATTTTATTGGGCAATAGCTGTTTTAAGGTCGCTTCAATTCCGTTTTTAAGAGTAATCGTAGATGATGGGCAACCACTACAAGCTCCTTGTAGAACCACATTTACAATTTTACTACTTGCATCATAAGATTGAAACATGATATTACCACCGTCTGAAGTAACTGCGGGTTTAATATACTCATCTAAAATAGCTATAATTTCTTTAGAAATATCATCTAAACTCTCTATAGAAACAGGCTCAGCCTCTATAATAGTATTTACTTTGGGAGTGAAATTTTCAGTTACTATAGGTTTTGATGCTCTGATATAATCTCTTAAATAATCACGTAATTCAGTAGTGATTTCAAACCATTCAACCGTTGCTGTTTTTGTAATGGATACATAATTTTCAGAAATAAAAACTTCTTTAACAAAGGATAAATCAAACAAACCTTTGGCAATTGGCACTTCTTCTGCCTCTTCTTTTAAAGTAACTTCAATATTTTGAGAAGTCAATAATTTGTTAGTTACAAATTTCATTACTGAAGGGTTTGGCGTACTTTCTCCATACACTTCTACAATGACTTTCTTCTGCTCTACCTGTGTAAATAAATTACCATTTGCATTCAAATAATTTTCTATAATAGTTTTCAGTTCTTCTTGCACATCAGACCACTCAACAATATTATACCGCTCAATTGCTAGAAAATTTGCGGTTACAAATACCTTTTTTACAAAAGGCAAATGAAATAACTGCTGAATCAACGTTGAATTATCAACTTCTTCAATATTGCTGTATTCAAAACTCCCTTCTGTTAAGATTGAATCTGCTACAAACTTAATAATTGTAGGCGTATTCGTGTTTTCTATAGTTATTCTTGACATGTTCTATTTGTTTCCACAAAAGTAACCTATTTGATTTAATGACTTATCATTTTAAACTCTTCTTTTAAAAGCTCTGTGCTTTTAAAATCATCTATAGAAACGGAATACATATAGTGCTTGTCTAAATTATTTAACTGATTATTTTTATCACTATCCTCTACAGTTTTAAAAAATATTTTCCGCATTTCAGGAAAATACTTCCAACCACTTAAATCATGGTTATTTAAAGATATTTTCTTAAAACCTTTACCGTCTTCAGTACTTAAATACAAGCTTGTTAAAGTTAAAGTTTCTTTATCTTCAGGAAAGTTATCTATTATCTGATAAAGTATCACTTTATCAGATTCATTTTTTGCATTATACAGTTGCTCGTAAGAAACAATATTAATTTTATGAGCCGTCAACACATTTATTTCTTCAGTTTTAATATGTTGAAAAATTAAATTTTTTAAATAATTGGCACTATAATTCTTTCTTGAACCATATCGTTTTTTATCGTTTTGCTCATCTTTTAATTCATTAACATGAAAAACAATATGGTTTGAAGTACTGTCAATTTTTATAGGTAAATCTGCAATGAACTCCAGACTCTCATCATTTTTATCCAACATGTCATTTACATCATTTTTAGCAACAAAATGCTCAATATTACTTGTGTCTCTTTTAGATTTCTTACAAGAAAATAATAGCACTCCTAAAAATGCAATAATTACTATTTGTTTTATTTTACCACACATAATTTTTCGCTTTTGCTTGTTTCTTAATTGCTTTAATCATCACGCCTTCTAAACCATTACTCTCACCCTTACTTTGCTCTGCTACATACTTGTTTCTTTTCACATTCAAAGTCCTAATTTTTTCTTGAATTTCTTTTCGCCTTTTACTTTTCTTAGTAACATAAACCTCTAATTCAACTGGTGATTTTTCTTGTAACGCTTTTGGTAATGTTTTTTTATCTATTTTACTATAGCTAAAACCTTCTTCTTTTTCAGCATCCACCAAATCCCACGTAGTGTTTTTATAAATTCTAGAACTTTTACTAACCGCTCTTTTTACTTCTACCACTTCATCCAATTCATTGGCATTTGAATCTTGAACAGCTTGCAGTCTCATCTTACTTCTTCCTCTAGTTCCGTAAAAAATATAGGTATCATTCAACTCGCTATTCAATTTAATGATGATTTCATCATAGGGAGAAGCTATATGAACAATTTTCTCATTATGATCAATCGTCATATAATCACCTTTTGTCAATCTAGCTCCATCTTGCCATTTTCCTGAAATACCATTATCATAATTTCCACAAAAAATAGTATTGATGGTAACGTCTTGCTCATTGGCTTGTGTAGCCGCATCTTTATAATCAATTTTTCCTTGTGTAAAAGGTTCGTTTCCTGCAATAAACAGCAATTTTAAATTGTTTTTATTCTTTCCCCAATCCAATTGCTTTAAAGAAGTCAAGATTACTTCACCACAAAATTCATTACCTCCATTCGTTTTTAATGCAAATAGCTCTTCTGAAATCTCATCCAAATCAGAACTAAAACCAATTACTTGCCTTATATAACCTTCTTTTGAGGACAAATTATCATTACCATACTCATACAATGCAATTTCTAAATCAGGATTTTCATTGCCACATTTTGCATATGAAAGCTCATTTACAATTTCCCATAATTGTGCTTTGGCTTGATTGATTAAACCATCCATAGAATTACTTGTGTCTAATAACAAGGCTACTTTGATAGTGTTTTTACCCAAAGAAGGTTCCTCTAATACCTTATCTTGATTTTGAATTAGACGATAGTCAGTCTTCATGCTTTTTTTATTGCTTTGAAAAACAACAATACTTAAAATAACTAGTGCAATTAATTTTAATGTTCTCATTCTATTTTAGTTTTTAAATTCAGGGTAAAAGTAGCTTGAACTAAAGGTGTTAAAAATCAAAAATGAGTAAACAGTACGTTTCAATGCGTAAACGTTCCTTTTCAATATGTGTGGGTGTTCTTTTTGAGGATAAAAAGCCAGTTTTTGGAGGTATGTAGTTTTGTTACCTGAATTTATTATGTAGTTTTACACCATCAACACAAAAAAATGTATAAAAATTTAAAGCTATTACTTCTCCTTTTCGGGATGGTTTCTTTTGGGAGTTATGCTCAAATTCAAGACCGAGTAATGACTCCCAATAAGATTTATTCTGATCGAATAACCGATCAAGACGGGCATCCGTTAAGCGGAGTACAGATACGCGTACAAGGAAAAAATCTAACTACAGTAACTGATGTAGATGGTCAATTTTCAATTGATGCTAAAAACGGAGATCTTATTATTTTGAGTAAAAGTGGTAAACGAATTAGTTCTTATCGTTTGGATGGAAGTATTTATTATGAGGTGACAGATGAATCCAATCAATTACCAAGATCAGAAAAAAAATATTCCTTTTCAAAAAGAAGTAAAAACACATCTGCAAAATTTCAACAAACTTTAGATTCTGCTATTTCCTTTCAATACACCAATTCAATTAAAAGTGTTGACCTAGTTGCTAATGCTTTGAATTTTGCTAATAACAAAACACAAGTTTCACAATCATATACAGTCTTAGGAGATGTGTATTTCAATTTAAAACAATATGATTTAGCGGTTAGTAATTATAAAATTTCAGTAAAAAATCATGAAAACATCCCTTCTCAATTAAAATTAGCAAAGGCATATCTGTACAATAAACAATATCAAAAAAGCAAGAAACTCTACAATACCATACTTAAGTATAAAAATTTAAATAGCACTCAACAAGTTAATGCTGATGAAGGTTTGGGTGATCTATTTTCAAGAACTAGACAATTTAACGAAGCTCTACAACACTACAAAGCAGCCTTAACCTTGGCAAAAAGCCATTCGAAAATTACAAAAGTAAGAACATTAAACACTAAAATATCAACCGTACTTGAATCTCAAGGAGAGACTGAAAAGGCAGAAAGATACTTAATACAATCGCAAGGTATCAAGTCAAAAACAAGCCCTAAGCAATCTGCTGTAGAGAACAAACGTGCTGCCGATTTTTACAGTCGAAACAAAAATGTAGATAAAGAAGTACAACTCCGTAGAAAAATTATAAAAAATTTAGAAGATGCTGAATTAGATGAAGATACTATTGAAGACCGTAAGGAAATACTCACAAAACCTCAAGCAAAATTAGATTTAGGTAACGCCTATTTAAAACAGCAAAATTTCAAAGAAGCCATTCCTATTTTAGAAGAAAGTGCAGTCGAAGCTGAAAGTGCCAATGACATTCAGACACAAAAAGATGCAATACAGCAATTATCAGAAGCTTATGCTTCAATAGGAAATGACAATAAAGCCTTGAGTAATTATCAAAAATATGTTGCCTTGGTTGATAAATTATACCAACAAAAAGAAGATGAAATTAATGCCATTGTAAGCTTAAATAGAGAACTGTCTGAAAAACAAAATAGAATAACAAGCTTAGAAAAAGACCGAGAATTATCAGAAAGTAAGTATAAATTATTTGAAACCGAAGACAAGCTAACTCTAGAAAATGATAGACGCCAAAAACTAATTATTTATGCCTTATTAGCAGGATTGGTATTGTTGTTATTTTCTTTATTTTGGATGTTTCGAAGCAACAAACAACGGAAATTAGCTAACAACTTACTTGCTTTAAAATCATTGAGAACACAAATGAATCCTCATTTTATTTTCAATGCTCTTAATTCTGTAAATAGCTTTATTGCTCAAAATGACGAACGTACTGCCAATAGATATTTAACCGATTTCTCAACCTTGATGCGAAGTGTATTAGAAAATTCTGAGGAAGATTTTATCTCATTAGAAAAAGAAACGGAGCTTTTAGGCTTATATTTAAAATTAGAGCATTCACGTTTTCAAGATAAATTTGATTATGAATTTAAGATTGATGATGGTATTGAACTTAATGAGTTTCTAATTCCGCCTATGCTACTACAGCCTTATGTTGAAAATGCTGTTTGGCACGGACTCCGATATAAAAAAGAAAAAGGATTTCTTATGGTAGAACTCAAGAAAAAAGATGTAGAAACGATTGAAATTATCATTTCAGACAATGGTATTGGTAGAAAAAAATCAGCTGCATTAAAAACCGACTATCAAAAAAAGAAGAAATCAAAAGGAATGCAAAACATTAAACAACGTGTCGCAATTTTAAATCAAATGTATAAAGACAAAGTAGATGTCTTTATTGAAGATTTATATGATGACACTACAGGAACAAAAGTAGTATTGACATTGAAGAAAGATTAGAAGCCCCTTTATGTCATTCCTGCGAAAGCAGGAATCTCATTAATATTAGTGATTTTATCAAAAGATTCCTGCCTTCGCAGGAATGACAATTAATTAGTGAAATTAGTGTCTTATGAATTTAAAAACCATCATCGTAGAAGACGAAAAAACCAGTAGAGAGATACTGAAGAACTATATTACCAAGTATTGCCCAACAGTTGAAATTATTGGTGAAGCAGAAAATATTGATGAAGCATTAGTATTGATCCGCAACAATAAATTGGATTTGGTCTTTTTAGATGTAGAAATGCCTTATGGCAGCGGTTTTGACTTACTCGAAAAACTAGGAGCTACAGATTTTGAAGTCGTTTTTGTAACGGCTTACAATCAATATGCTATAGATGCTCTCAATAGTCATGCTTCCTATTATTTATTAAAACCTATTTCAATTGATGACCTAATTAAAGCAGTTGATTATGTAACTGAAATAAAAACAAAAGAAAACGCCTTACAAAACTCAGTATTACAACCAAAAATCACGATTACTGACCATAAAATCACTATCCCTACGCAAGACGGATTTGAAGTGTTAGAAATAAAAAACATCATGTATTGTAAAGCTGATGACAACTATACCGAAATCTTTTTAGTAAACAATCAGAAAAAACTGGTAAGTAAAACATTAAAATATTTTGAAGACATTTTAAAAGAAAACGGATTTGCCAGAATCCATAAATCATATTTGGTAAATGTATCTTATATTGCATCGTACAAAAAAGGAAAAGGTGGTACTGTAACTTTACAAAACAATAAAGAATTGAGTGTCTCTGCTTCTAAAAAATCTGACTTTTTATCCTATTTTAAATGATTATCAAAAAATTAAACGGAAAAGAACCTCAATTCGGCACAGACTGTTTTATTGCAGAAAACGCAGTGATTATAGGCGATGTTAGTATGGGCAACCAATGTAGCATTTGGTACAGTGCGGTATTACGCGGCGATGTACATTATATAAAAATGGGAAATAAAGTAAATGTACAAGATGGTGCTGTCATACATTGTACGTATCAAAAACACCCAACAACCATTGGTAATAACGTGTCTATTGGGCACAATGCAATTGTGCATGGCTGTACTATACATGACAATGTTTTAGTGGGTATGGGTAGCATTATTATGGATGACTGTATTGTTGAATCAAACTCTATTATTGCTGCTGGAGCTGTAGTCACTAAAGGTACAAAAGTTGAATCAGGAAGTATTTATGCAGGTACACCTGCAAAAAAAATAAAAGATATTTCTGAAGAACTAATTTCAGGAGAAATTGATAGAATTGCTAATAATTATGTGAAATATGCGAGCTGGTACGAAAAAAATTCTTAAAACAAACTTACTATTATTATTTTTAAGCCTTATAATTTTTAGTTGTAGTAGTCTTAAAAAAACGAATATTGAAACAGTTCAGCTTCGGTTTTTAGATGAATATATTGTTTCTGAAAATATTATTGTAGATGAAACTATCGTTGGAGGCTTGTCTGGTATTGATTATCACAATGGTATCTATTATTTAGTATGTGATGATGCTTCAAATCCTCGTTACTATACCGCTACTATTGCTATTAATAATAAAAAGATAAATAATATTACTTTCGATAAAGTCATTAAAATTAAAGATAGTACTCATTATTTAGATTTAGAAGCCATTAGATACAATGCCTCCAACAATAAGATAATGATTACAAGTGAAGGTAGTATCAACCAACAAAAAGACCCTTCTCTTTTTAGTGTAAATTCAGATGGTAGTATTGATTCATTTTTCGAGTTTCCTAAAGAATTTAAAGCAACTAGTATTCAAAAACCAAGAAACAATGGCACTTTAGAAGGCTTATCATTAAGTAATGATAAAAAAGGTTATTGGGTAGCAATGGAATTACCTTTAGAAAGCGATGGTCCTGAACCGAAAGTTACAACTACCAAATCTCCTATCCGCATAACTTATATCGATAATCAAACTAAAAAACCAACAAAACAATTCACTATTTTATTAGATAAAATTGATAAAAACCCTTTAGGTGATTTTGCTGTAAATGGCTTAACGGATATTTTAGAATACAAACCCAATCAATTTTTTATCATTGAGCGTAGTTACTCTAGCGGATTAGGAAATCAAGGAAATACCATTAAAATTTTTAATATTGATGCTTCAAAAGCATCAAACACCTTAACAAATGGCAATCTAATAAATACAGATTATACTCCTGCTACTAAAAAATTATTGTTTGATTTTGAAAGTATTAGAGGCTCTTTAATGGATGGCAGTATTGACAACATTGAAGGAATCACTTTTGGTCCACTATTAGAAAATGGAAACAAAACATTGCTACTTGTTGCAGACAATAACTTCAACAAACATAGCAAACAACTCAATCAGTTTATTTTATTAGAAATTTTAACTAAATTTTAATACTTTTATTAAAAAAAAGTTATATATTTACAGTCTACAAGAAAGGATATCTCCTTATAAAGATTTATCTTTATTTTATCTTTTCTTACTTCGGGTTTTATATATAAGTGTTTAGCGACAAAAATTACTACTCCGAAAAACTAAACAGCTAAGTTTACTTAGCTGTTTTTTTTATGC
>CAYRZY010000008.1:0-5149 GCA_964428855.1 uncultured Flavobacteriaceae bacterium | reverse complement strand
CTTTTAACAGTACAATTTTTAGTAGAACTAACAATACCTAACATTGAAGTTATGTCTGCATTACTATACAATTGATGTGATGGTTTTTCTTTGTTAAGATTTAAAAAATCACTCTTATCTAAAACTGCTTTTGTTTGTCTGGCTACCGCCTCACCAGAATCTATAATAGTAACTTTATCACCAACTATTTCTCTAATTTGAGGAATCAAAAAAGGATAATGACTACAACCCAACACTAAATAGTCAATCTGTTTATCAAGCATAGGTTTTAAATATTTATTGAGTAAATTCTTCATTTCTAGTGTGTCAATTTCACCTTTTTCAATTAAAGGAACTAAACCTTCACCTACTTGCTCAACAACCTCTATGCCTTGTGTAAACCTATCTGAGGTACTATGAAACAATTCACTTGTTAACGTACCTTGTGTAGCTAATATGCCAATGGCATTTGTTTTAGTTTGTAAAGCTGCAGGTTTTATCGCTGGCTCTATACCTATAAATGGCACAACATAATTTTCTCGTAAATAATCAATAGCATTGGTCGTAGCAGTATTACAAGCTACTACAATAATTTTACAACCTTTATTCAGCAGTAATTCAGTGTTTTTAACACTTAAATCAATAATTTCTTGTGTTGATTTTTTTCCGTAAGGTGCATTCTTACTATCTGCTAAATAAATGGTATTTTCTTTAGGTAATAAGGTCACTATTTCTTTCCATATGGAAAGTCCACCAACACCTGAATCGAAAATACCAATAGGTTGATTTGATTTCATGATCTTATTCATTAATTATTTTTTGATTCTTTTTGAATACTTGACTCCAATTTAAATTTATAATATCTCATTGAAATTGGTATAACATTCATACAAAGATAATATCATTTTATTGACATAAAAAATCCCACTATTGATTTTCAATAGTGGGATTTTAAATTATAAAATTGTAATGATTTATTTTTTAGCTAACTCAGCTTTAACATCAGTCATTAAGTCAGTACCATTATATACAATTAAACCTTTACCAGGTGTTGAATCCATTACATATTCAAAACCTTTAGCCTTTGCTACAGCATTGATAGCATTTTGAGCTTTTTCAGCAATTGGCATGTATAAATCACGTTCTTTTTTTTGTAATTCTTCTTGAGCAGTTTGTCTGTACATTTGCAACTTTCTTTGCAACTCTTGCATTTCAGCTCCACGTTTTTGATTTTCAGCATCCGTTTGCGTAGCAGCCTCTTTTTCATACTTTTGATATTTTGTCTGCATGGCAGTATTTTGAGTTTTAAAATCAGCATCATACGCTTGAACAACTTTTTTAAGCTCTTCTTGCATTAATTTTGTTTCTGGCATTGAAGCGACCAATTCATCAGTATTGATATGAGCTACTTTTGACTGTGCGTTTACCGTCATCGCTCCTATAAATAGTACACTTGTTAATAGTAGATTTTTAAATAGTTTCATTTGTTTTAGTATTTATTAATTATTGTTATTATTCTCTTTTTTACTCTCTTTTTCTTTTTTAACTTTATCTTCTTTCGCCTTTTTACGTTTTGCTATTTCCTCTAAACGTTTCTTACGTTTTTCATCAGCAACTTTTCTTTGCTCAGCTCTCTTATTTGTTCTAGCTTCATTCTGCAACCTTATTTTTTCTTTTAAAGCATCTTTCGCTACTTTTCTTTCTTCAGCCTTCGTTTTTGCTTTTACAGCAGCTTCAACTTTAGCCTCGCTCCTTTCCTCTCTTTTCTCTGCAACAACTTTCACTTTTCTTCCTTTTACAATTTTACTCAAGACTAGCTCACTAATATCATATTTTCTATTGGAGTACAACATAATCAAATCGCTAGATTTATCAAAAACGATGTCGTATTTTTTAGTAACTGCTATTTTTTGTATGGCATTATATATCTGATCTTGAACAGGTTTTACCAATTGTTTACGCAGCATAAATAAATCTCCTGATGGTCCAAAATAAGCTGCTTGCAACTTTTTTAAATCTAATTCTTTAATTTCGATATCTTCTTCACGTTCATTAATCAACTCATTGGTCAATAATGCTTTTTCATTACTTAGATCAGTTTTCAACACCTCAACATCTCTTTTAATAGCATCTAACTTTTGTTGCCAAGTAATTACTTTAGCTTTCAATCTAGATTCTGCTTCATTATATTCAGGTACATTTTCTAAAATGTATTGCATATCTATATAAGCTATCTTTTGTGGCTTTTGAGCCATGAGTATAGTACTTATAAATAATGTGAAAATAAATAGTGCTTTACGTATCATAGTACAATGTGTATTTAGAAAAAACCGTGCCAAAGTAAAATTATATTGCAAATGTACTCATTTTGTTAGAACTGTTGACCAATGATAAAATGTGTTTGCCATCCTGACTTTTCTCCTGGTAAACCAGGAATATCATCAAAACCATGACCAAAGTCAATACCTAGCAGACCAAATGCTGGCATAAATATCCGTAAACCTAAACCTGCAGAACGTTTGAGTTTAAAAGGTTCATAATTTTCAAACCCATCATAAGCATTCCCTCCTTCTAAAAAGCCTAATACATATATTGATGCTGATGGCTTCAAGGTAATAGGATATCTTAGTTCTAATGCAACCTTATTGTAAATGGTACCTCCTTCTCGAGAAGATAAGGTATTATTTTCATAACCACGCAAACCTACGGTTTGACTTCCGTCAAATCGTCCAGTAGACAAGCCATCACCACCTAAGTGAAAACGCTCAAAGGGTGATATTCCTACTTCTTTATTATAAGCTCCTAAAAGTCCAAACTCCACATTAGACATTAATACCAATTCATGCTGGGGTTTACCCATCAATGCCGTGTACCATTTACCAGTAAAATTAAACTTATAGTATTCTAACCATTTAAACCTTTCCTCTGACTCTATAGTTGAATAATCTTTATTATTAAATAAAGAGTATGGAGCTGTTAATTTTGCTCCAACATTAAATGTAGAACCTAAGGTTGGAAATACAGGGTTATGCCCTGCAGAACTTCTACCAAAATTCACATTTAATGATAAATTATTAGAAGTTCCGTTTCCATTAGCAAATCTAAAAGCACCACCAATATTATAATTCTTTAAGGTATATCGCTGATAACTTAGAGAGGTTGACAAGGTAAAATAATCATCTGGCCATTTTAAACGTTGGCTTAATCCTAAACTAGCACCTATAATATTTAATTTTTGATCTTTGTCTACCTTACTTCTTCTACTTGTAAAATCATAGCCAAATTGAGTAGAACTATACACAGAAAAAGACAATGACTTTGGTTTTTTACCACCAAACCAAGGTTCTGTAAATGACACACTATAAGAATTTGAAAAACGACTGGCTTGTGCTCTTAACGAAACACTTTGTCCATCTCCTCTTGGCACTGGCCTGTATTCTTTCGCTTTAAAAATATTCTTTATAGAAAAATTACTAAAAGATAAACCTAGTGTTCCTATAAATGTACTTCCACCAAAACCACCTTGCAATTCAATTTGACTGGCTCCTTTTTCAACCACACTGTATTCAATATCTACCGTTTTATCTGCATAATTTGGTTGTACATCTGGCACTATACTTTCAGCATCAATAAAGGGCATTTGGCCAACTTCTCTAATGGTACGTATGATATCTTGTCTACTAAACAAACTACCTGGCATGGTACGCATTTCTCTTAAAAGCACGTGATCATTAGTCACTTCATTACCAACCAATGTTATTTTTCTAATGGTCGCTGGTTCGTCTTCTCTAATCCGTATTTGTATATCAATAGTATCATTTTCTACCTTGGTCTCTACAGGTATCACAGTAGAGAACAAATAACCATTATTTAAATAAAAATTAGAAATATCTTGAGAATCTGGAGTACCGTCACCTTTTATACGCTCATTTAGTAATTTCCCATTATACACCTCTCCTTTACTTAATCCTAAAAATTGTTTTAATATGGTATCTGAATACACTGTATTTCCTAAATATTCAATATCACCAAAGTAATATTTTCTACCCTCATTTACAGTAATGTCTAAATTAATGGTATTGTCATCATTCCAAGAAATAGAATCTTTCAACACTTGAGCATCACGAAATCCTTTTTCACGATATTTCTCAACCAACTTTTCTAAATCTTTTTCGTATTCTTCTTCTATATATTTTGAAGCTTTATAAAAACGTACTACATTTTTTTGCTTGGTCTTTTTTAATGCTTTTTTCAATCGTTTGTCACTAAACTTATCATTACCATGAAAACGTAAGTTTTTAATTTTAACCTTACTTCCTTTATCAACTACTATCAATGCTTTTTGTGCATTATTACCTGTAGTATCAATTTTGGTATTGATGGTAACTTTAGTTTTTAAGAATCCTTTATCTACATATTTCTTCTTGATGTAATTCTTTGTGGTAGTTATTAAGTTTTCTGTGAGCATTGCTCCTTTTTTAAACTCAGTATCTTTAATCAGCTCTTCTCCTTTACTCTTCTTAACACCTTCTATTTTAACATTACTTAACTTTGATAGTTCTTGCACTTCAAATTCAAGATAAATAGTATTATCATCAATTTTAATCACAAAAACCTCTACATCACTAAACAGTTTAGAATTCCATAATTTTTTAATTGCAGAAGTTAATTTATCTCCAGGAATCTTTATAGGTTGACCCACAACTAATTCAGAAAAAATAGTAATAGATTGCTCTGTAAATTGTTGATTACCTTTAACAGAAATACCACCTAAAATATAGGTGTTCACTTTTCTAAAATTAACATCTTTCAATGTTATCTTTTTTTCAGGAATTGAGTCAATTTTTTTTATGGTATCAGTAGGTATGTCTTGTGCATTACTCAATAATGCTGTGAAAGTAAAGACTAAGAGTAATAGGTTGACCTTAATTTTAATCATTCTTCTTTTTAATTTGTTCACTAATTTTCCCAAAGCGTCTATCTCTGTTTTGATATTCAATAATTGCTTTGAAAAAATCTTCTTTTCTAAAATCTGGCCATAACACATCTGTAAAGTAAAATTCGGCATATGCTATCTGCCATAATAAAAAATTACTGATGCGTTTTTCACCGCTAGTACGTATCAAAAAATCAACGTCGGGCAAAGTAAATGTATATAAATGATTATTTA
>CAYRZY010000007.1:0-27766 GCA_964428855.1 uncultured Flavobacteriaceae bacterium | reverse complement strand
AGAGCTTTTCTAGCTACAACTAAATATTTTTTTCCGTCTTTAATAACCTTAGGTCGAACTCAGGTTATAACCTTGATTAAGGGAATCTTATCCCCTGAAAATGGGGGTGAAGAAAAAGGTATAAACCTAATTAAAAAAGTATATGGATTGTATAATTAGCTACTTTAAGTTTTTAACACGATTCCAGTTTTTATCAGCTTTTTTTCTTAATTCTTCTGGGCCTTCTTCTAACCAGCGATCAAGAGTATTTGTAAAATAAGCATCATAGAATAAGTATAATTTATCATTTCTAATTTCAAAAGTTTTGGGATTGACGGATACTTTCTCTCCTTTATCACCCATAGCATAAGCACACCATCCTCCATATTGAGGGGCGTATTTTTTTGAGTTTAATTTGAATGTGTTTAGGTTTTCTTTGGTGGAAAATTTATACTTTGCATCATTATAACTAACTACAAATTGTTGTTTTCCTTTGATAGCGTCATTGTTAAAATACTCAACAACATCAAAGCCTTCAGCAATATAGCCATCTTGAATATTATAATCAATTTTCTGAGCAAAAGTGTATATACTCATAAAACTTAGAATCACTATTATATATATATTTTTCATGTTTTTATGTATTAAATTTTTCACCTATAATCGGAATATCTTTTCGGAATATCCACAATACTAATAAACCAGCTAAAAAAGTAAATAATGCCAGATAAAACAAGACTCCTGAATCTCCATTAACAGAAATACCTAATTTTGTTAGATGCATAAATACTGCACCAGCCATGACACCAACTGTCAATCCTGCACCAAGCCAAACTGTTTTAGGTATTAGTAATAAGATTCCTGATATCAATTCAATAAAGCCAATTGCTATTCTACCATATGGTTCTAGTCCAACCTTAGTAAAAATATAAACACTATCTGGATGTGCCGTAAATTTGTATCTAAGGGTTTGTACTAAAATAATTGCAATTGCAATTCTAAGTCCTAAAAGTATATATTTTTTCATAAGTAAGTAAAATTTTATTTTAAATAGGTGTAACCTCAAAATAATAATGAGGTTACACCAGCAATTAACCAACCAAAAAGAAAAAGAACTTCTATATTAATTAGAAGTTATTGTTACTTTAATCATATCAGAAACTATAGGCATGTTTTGACTTGGACTTGTTTCTTCCATTACATTGCCATTTTCTGAACCTCCAGTATTTGCTCCAGTTTGTCTAACAGGTTGATTATTACCTGCTCCAGCATATTCGTCAACTTCAGTACCTGCATCATATAATTCTATCATATCTGTAATATCACCTGATAATGCTGTTCCGTTAGAAAACAAATTGATATTGTCTGCACCAAAAAACCAGTCATTAGATTGTACTAACATTGTAGCAAAAGAAAGTTTTCCTGATTCGTCAGCTGTAAAAGTAAATGAATACGTGTTGTTTGGAAATAATGCTCCTGCAGAAGAACTTCCCGTAGGTGTATTAAAAATAGTTGTAAATTCAGAAGGGTTTCCATCTTCAGCTAAACTTTCTAAAGCACTATTCGAAACACTACCAGTAGTAAAAATTTCATTTGTATTGCTGTAAGAATATGGTCCTGGAGCAAATGGAGAAACAAAACCACTTTTAGAACTTAAGTTTTCGTCCATTGAAGAATTATCTCCATCTTCAGCTAATTTTTCTAATCCAGCAGAAGCACTACTTCCGTCAGTAAACATTGGTTTTTGTTCTGATGAATGTACAACCCATGTTCCTGGAGCTAGTGGTGTAGCTAAAGAAGATGAACCAGAAATATTGTCAATAGTTACTGTAAATAAAGTTCCTCCATCATGAGAAATTGTAACTGAAATTACTTCGTTAGTATTCGGATAACTAAATCCGTCATTGACTATACGAACATTTCCATTTTCAACATTTCCAGTATTTGCACCTGACTGATTCATGGGCTGATTTGCTCCACTTCCTGGCATTTCATTAACCTCAGTACCTGCATCCCAAAGACTTATTTGTGAAGTTATGTCTCCTGTAAGTGCATTTCCATCTGCATCAAATAATGCAATTCCTTCATCACTAGGTGCGTAAAATAAATCGTTTGATTTTACAAGCATAGTTCCAAATTGTAAATAATGGCCTTTACCAGCATTGAATGAAAAAGAAGTGCTACCTCCTGGACCAACGCCTGCCTCAGATGTTACACCTGAATTAAAATACTCTTTACCTTCAATTACATTTTCAATGGTAACAGTAAAGCTTTTAGAGCTTAAAGTGTTGTTGTTATCATCATTGTTACATGACATAACTAATAATGTTATAGCTAAAATAGCTAATGGTTTAAAAATTTTCATAATAATTTATTGTTTTAGATTAATAATACCGCAAAATTACTATGAGTTGTAAAACTATTGTGTTAACTGCTTAACACTATTGCATTTTTTTTAAAATAATTTCTTTTCCGTTATAAGATATATAACCTTCGTCTTTTAAATTATTAAATACAATATTTAATGAAGTTCTTGAAGTGCCAATAAGGGTGGCAATTTCTTTTTGGGAGTATGGATGTTTGATTTTAGTTTCACCGTTTAATAATTCTTTACCATGTTCTTCTTTTAATTCATAGATAAACTCAATGGCTCTTTTTCTTACATCTTTAAATAACAAAATCTCTAATCTTCTTTCTAAGCGTTTCATTCGTAAGCCAATAAACTTATATAATTTTAAGCTTAAATTTCTATTTTCTAACATTAAACCTTGAAGTTCATTGACAGATATTGAACAAATGGATGTGTCTTTGCCTAATGATTGAGCAAATTCATTACGTTTGGTTTCACCTATGATTGTTTTTTCTCCGAAAATTTCACCTCTAGAAAGTATTGCTTTAACCACTTCTTCTCCTTCTTCTGTATAATAACCAATTTTAACTTTTCCTTTATCAATCAAATAAACTTTTGTGGCAGATTCATCTGTAAAATAAATAAACTCTTTTTTTGAGTAAGAGTCAAATTCATGTGCCTCTTTATAATCTTTATAATAATGTGGGCAAAGAATTTTAAATAAATTAACTTCTTCTAAATACCAGAGATTATTATCCATTGGTTGAATTTTGGTGTATATTATATATAAGACGTAATTTTATGCAAAAACTATCCTTTAGAAGGAGGGTTTGTTATATTATTAACGCAGTCCTAATTTGATTCTTTATAATATTCTTCAGGGCTAGTTTTGGAAAAGTATGTTTTTTCACCGAGCCTGTCTTCAAAAAAATCTGGTTTATGATTGTCTTTTTTAGTATAGACACCATCAGCCATCACACTATGTCCAAAACCACATTCACCTTCAATAGTAGAAATGGTTAACGTGTCGGTATTTATAGAAATTTCCCATTTACAGCCTTTGTTTTGGTATTCATTATTAGAAGAACTAAAAACTCCTTTTCCGTCTATTAAGGTTAAATGACCATAAGTTGCACCAGAATTATATGATTTTGGGCCAAGGTTAAGGCTTATATGAAACAATATGGTGTTGTCTGTTTCAGCAAACAAAGTTATAATACCAATAGCTCCTTTTTCTATGTCATCACCATAAGAATAGACTCCAGCATATTTTTCTGTATTTAGAGCTTTTGTTTGTGAATTTATTTTTGTTGAATTACAGCTGATAAATGTAATTACAAATAAAAGTAGTGCTATTTTTTTCATTATTTTTCTACAGTTAAAGTATTATTACTTCTATCGATATCAGCCATGAGTTTTGATGGGTCAATTTCAACAGATTGTATAGTTTTATTTGTGGTAAATGAATAGGTAGGGCTTGTCCATGACCAGTCATTTATAATTGTAGCTGAGGTTGGTTTATTGCCTAACAGCATCCGTAAAGGAATGTAAAAACCTTCGGTACTACCATCAGTATAAGTAACTTTTAAATCAATAGGCATTGGCATATTCCCGATCCTTTTTAAGGTGATTTGTTTGTCTGTTACTTCAGTAACTGCATAGTCTATTTTATCTACGGTTTGTGTCCACTCAGTTAAATACCAATGCAATTGTAACCCTGAAATTTTTTCAGCAGTTCTTATAAAATCATTGGGTGTTGGGTGTTTAAAAGCAAAGTCATTAAAATATTTTTTCAATGTGTTGTCCAAATTATCCTTCCCAATAATATAGCTAAGTTGAGCTAAAAACACTTCCCCTTTATTGTAGGCAGAAGCACCATATGCAAAGTTGTATTTGTACAAATCAGCATAAGTAGATTGTGGTTCTTCAACCCCAGAATTTGCTAAATAAGAATACCCATTATAAGCTCCTTCAAACGGATTTTTACCACCTTCTTTCATTACTTCATGCATGGCAAGGTCAGAAATGTAAGAAGTAAAACCTTCATCCATCCACTCGTGTTTGGTTTCGTTGGTTGCTAATAAAAATTGAAACCAAGTATGTGCAAATTCATGAGCGGTAACGCCAATTAAACTGCCTAGTTTTCGTTCGCCAGTAATGAGTGTACACATCGCATATTCCATGCCGCCATCACCACCTTGAATGACTGAATATTGTTTGTACGGATATTGTCCGATATGTTTATTGTAAAACGAAAGGAACTCAGCTGTTTTTACTTGCAATGTTTTCCAGTTTTCTAGATATTTTTTATCCATTTTCTTTTTATAAAAGAAATGGAGTACAATGTCATTTTCAGCTGTTATTTTATCATGAGTATAATCAGGATCAGCCGCCCAAGTAAAATCATGAACATTGGGTGCTTTAAAATGCCACGTTAGTTTTTTTGCTTTTTTTATTTTCTTAATCTGTTTACGTGTCAATGCTGTTTCATACCCATGACCAATTTCATTAGGGTTTTGTAAATAACCTGTACCGCCAATAGTATAATTTTTGTCGATGGCTATTTTTACATCGAAATTTCCCCAAACTCCATGGAATTCTCTAGCAATGTATTGATTGGCATGCCAGCCTTCAAAATCATATTCAGCCAGTTTAGGGTACCATTGTGTCATTGACAAGGCTACACCTTCTTTATTGTTTCTTCCTGAGCGTCTAATTTGTAAAGGTACTTGACCTTTAAAATTCATAGACAACATTGTTTTCTCACCAGGTAAGATAGGTTTGTTTAGTGTTACTTTTAGGATGGTGCCGATGGTTTCATGTTTAACATTGACACTATCTTGTTGTAATGAATTTACTTTTATAAATCCGATTTCATTGGCTTGTAGTTTTGCAATTCTACTTTCAAAAATAGGAGCTTCTTTAGTGCCTAAATTAGTTACCATCCTTCCATCTGGATCGCTTATGTTTTGCAATCTAACATCCATTTCACTATTAGGTTGAAAGGCGTTAAAGTACAAATGATAATAAACAACATTAAGAGTGTCTGGTGAATTGTTGGTGTAAGTTAGTTCTTGCAAACCGTTGTATTGATACGTTTTTACATCCATATCAATATCCATTTTATAGTCAACATGTTGTTGCCAATAACTGGCGTTTTGTGCAGAAATGGAATAGGTTAAAAATAAAGCAATTAAAAAAGTAAATTTTTTCATTATAAAATGTGATTTTGAATATGCAAGATAAAGATTACAACTATGATACCAAAATAAAAGACCGAAGTTAAAATTTGAAATTTTCAAACGTTAACTTCGGTCTTTTAAATTCCCTTCCCTTTGGGTTAACAAGGATAAAGCATAGCTTTAATCTGAAGTTACAGAGCGTAGCTCTATTAGAGATGGACTTATTTCTTAGACATTTTATCTGCCAATACTAAAGCATTATAAGCATTTAAAATTCTTCCAGAAACAGAAAGTGAGTCAAAGCTAACTTTTTCATCTTTAGTGCCTGGTTTGATAATGTCTTTTTTGTATTCGATACCAGAATCCATGATGATATGTTTTACTTGACTTGCAGTCAATTTCGGGTAATAAGAACGAATTAAAGCTGCTACACCAGCTACTTCTGGTGAAGCCATTGATGTACCACTGTTTGGTCCATAGTCATTATTAGGTAAGGTTGAATAGATATCAACTCCAGGGGCAAATACATCAACATTAATTTTTCCATAGTTTGAGAAAGTTGCTGAAATATTATCATCAAAATGAAGAGACATTGCACCTATAGTAAGTACATTGTCTGAAAACTCAGCCAATTTATCTTTAGAATCATTCGGAAAATTTTCTGCAGTATCAATATTCTCACTACTATTACCAGCAGCATGTACTAACAATACATCTTTTTCTGCAGCATATTTAATAGCATCATAGACCCATTCAGCATTTGGAGAATGTCCTTTACCAAAACTCATGTTTACTACTTTTGCACCATTATCTGCAGCATATCTGATCGCTAAAGCCACATCTTTATCGTACTCATCACCATCTGGTACGGCTCTGATAGCCATAATTTTCACATTATGAGCAACACCGTCCATACCAATACCATTATTACGTTTGGCAGCAATAATACCAGATACGTGGGTACCGTGAGATTCAACACCTTTTGAGCCAATTACCAAACCGTTACCGTAGCTAGTGTCAGTAATATCATCAGGGTTGTCATTGGTCAATCTGCCATTAAAATCAATTTTATATTGTGAATTTAACTGATTTGAAAAATGGTCAATAGCACCTTTTAATTCTTTTTTAGCATCATCAGCTGTATCACCAGAGCTAACAACTTGCATTAAAATCATTTTTCCTTGCTGTAAGGCTGGGTCGTCAAATTTTGTAGCATTGATGTTTTCTAGATTCATTTCTTTACCTACCAATATTTTTGTAAGTGTATCACTAACCATAGTGATAGCATCCCTATAGGAGGTGTATTGCTCTACTGTATTTTTAGCCGTTATAAGTTTCTTATCAATAGTGCTTTTAAGTTCAGTAAATAATTTAAAGTCTGCTTTATCCGCTTCAGCGATATCTTCAGCAGCTTTTCCATCAAAACGTGGCATCATTTTTTTTACAATTCTTGTCAATTCTAATTGTTCTGGTGTACTTTGCCCTGCTTTACCACCTAAGAAATTCCATCCATTAATATCATCAACATATCCGTTATTGTCATCATCTTTATTGTTGCCTGCAATTTCATTAGTATTTACCCAAACCACATCTTTTAGGTCTTCATGTTCAATATCAATACCAGAATCAATAACAGCTACAATAACTGTAGTGCTTTGTTTGTCTTTTACAAAAGCATAGGCTTTGTCAAGACTCATTCCAGGTACAGAATCAGTAAAAACATCCATATGAGGCCAAGCTTGAATTTGAGCTTCGGTCATTTTACCTGTTTTTGGACTGATACTATCAGTTGCCGTAATAATTGTGATTTCTTTTACTGCTGCTGTTGCAGTAGTAGTTGAGGTTGCTGTCTTAGTTGTTCCGCAACTTGCAAGTGTTAATGTAGCGATTAAGGCTACTGAAATTGGTTTTAAAATTCGCATGTTTATTAGTTTAATTAAAAATTTCGTTAAATGTATAAGTTTTGTTTAGTCGTACTCCTTTTTCTGTGTGTTTTACGGTACAAATTTCATGATGTGCATCGTGCTCCAAAAATAACATAAAATTTTCATTTGCAGCTAATTTTAAAAAAGCTTCTTTTTCAGTCATTGTTATTAAGGGTCTAACATCGTATCCCATTACGTAGGGTATGGGAATATGCCCTACAGTTGGTAGTAAATCAGCCATAAAAACAAGAGTTTGTCCTTTGTAATTAATTATCGGAAGCATTTGTTTTTCGGTATGACCATCAATACAAAGAATATCAAAACCTAAAGGAGAATTTTTTATGAGACTATTTTTATTGAGTTCAATAAAATTCAATTGTCCACTTTCTTGAATAGGATTGATGTTTTCTTTTAAAAAGGATGCTTTTTCTCTAGCGTTAGGCTCAATTGCCCATTGCCAATGATTTTTATTAGACCAAAATTTTGCGTTTTTAAATGCAGGTTCATAGCCTGTTTTATTAGTATTGAATTGGATGCTACCACCACAATGGTCAAAATGTAAATGTGTTAAAAAGACATCAGTAATATCGTCTTTATGGAACCCTAACTTATTTAATGAGTTGTCTAAAGATGCATTTCCGAACAAGTGATAATGGCTAAAAAACTTGTCAGATTGCTTGTTGCCAGTACCTGTGTCGATTAAGATAAGCCTGTCGCCATCTTCAATAAGTAAGCACCGAACTGCCATGTCAATCAAATTATTACTGTCTGCAGGATTCGTTCTTTGCCACAATACTTTTGGAACAACGCCAAACATAGCACCGCCATCTAATTTGAAATGACCAGTTTCTATAGGATAAATATTCATTCGCTAAAATTAATAAATATAAAGATGTAAATGGTAAAGATTAAAAAGAAAAACCTCATCTACCTAAAAGATGAGGTTATTGAGGCGTCGAGCGGATTCGAACCGCTGTAGGAGCTTTTGCAGAGCCCAGCCTAGCCACTCGGCCACGACGCCAGTAAATAAAATTCCTTGATGTTTCGCGTCAAGGTTTCAGATTCACCTCTTCTTTTGGAGAGGTCGAAATCGCATTAGTGATTTCGGGTGAGGCAAAATACAATTCGTATTTTAGGTTTGCAAATTTATAAAATTAAATAGCGACACAATACGTTTTTCTGTTATTTTTTCTTAGACATTTTAATCGTCACCAAAGCTACATTACCACCAATAGGAGGGTTTACTTTAGAAACTTTTATGGTAGCCTTTTTAACCATTGAAATTTCTTGTAGTATTCTTGTCAATATTTTATCAGCAACAGTTTCTAATAATTTACTACGTATTGCCATTTCTTCTTTTACAATTCTATTTAAATGGACATAGTCAACAGTATCTATCAAGTCATCAGTTTTAGCTGATTTAGACAAGTCGGCATTTACAGATAAATCTACCCTGTACTCAGAACCAATCTTACCTTCTTCATCTAAGCATCCGTGATAGGCGTATAAATGAATATTTTTAATTTTAATAATCCCCATTTCTCTAAAATTTTGGTAAATTTAAGCTTTATTAGTGAATTTCCGTTTTTAGAATGGAATCTTTATTTCAGTCTTGACTGAAATTTTTTCAACTAATCACGACTATATATTAAACCTATCCAATAATGAAAGTTAGAGAAAAATTTATCTTATTATCCGTTATAATTACCATTTCAATTTTTGCTATTTCCAGATTTTGGCATCCTGTATTGTGGAGTTTTATCATTATTGTACCATTAATTCTGATGGGTGTTTTTGATGTATTGCAAACAAAACATGCTATTAGAAGAAATTTTCCAGTCATTGGAAGAATGCGTTATGTATTAGAAGCCATCAGACCTGAAATTATGCAGTATTTTGTAGAGACAGACACCCAAGGAAGACCACTAAATAGAATCTTTAGATCTCTAATTTATCAACGGGCAAAAAATGAAAATGATACCACGCCGTTTGGTACGCAAATGGATGTTTATCGTTCTGGTTATGAATGGATGGATCATTCTATGTACGCGAAAAATAGTCCTAAAGAAATAGGAGAGTTTCCTAGGTTAGTGATTGGTGGTTTAGACTGTAAGCAACCGTATTCATCGAGTTTGCTAAATATCTCAGCCATGAGTTTTGGTTCTTTAAGTAAAAATGCAGTTATGGCATTAAATAAAGGAGCAAAGGTTGGAAAATTCGCACATAATACGGGGGAAGGCGGATTGAGTCCTTATCATTTAAAATATGAAGGCGATTTAATCTGGCAGGTCGGTACAGGCTATTTTGGTTGTAGAGATGATGATGGGAACTTTAGTGAAAGTGGTTTTCAAGAAGGAGCGACCAAACCTCAAGTAAAAATGATAGAAATAAAGCTATCACAAGGTGCAAAACCAGGTCATGGCGGAATTTTACCAGCATCAAAAAATACCGAAGAAATTTCAAAAATAAGACATGTAAAACCTCATGTTGCTGTACATTCACCACCATCGCATTCGGCTTTTTCTAATCCGATTGAGTTTATGCATTTTATTAAAAAATTACGTGACTTGTCTGGTGGGAAACCTATCGGATTCAAATTGTGTATTGGTAGAAAACAAGAATTCATGGATTTCTGTGAAGCCATGATTTATACAGGAATAAAACCTGATTTTATTACCATTGATGGCGGTGAAGGTGGTACAGGTGCCGCACCAGTTGAATTTTCAAATTCTATGGGAATGCCTTTGCGAGAAGGCTTGGTTTTTGCCTATGATACTTTGGTAGGTTTCGGATTGAAAAAAGAGATTAAAATCATTGCTGCTGGTAAAATAATTACAGGTTTTCATATGGCGAGAGCCATTGCCTTAGGTGCTGATGGCTGTAATAGTGCAAGAGCTATGATGTTGGCTGTTGGCTGTATTCAAGCGTTGGAATGTAACAAAAATACCTGCCCAGTTGGTGTAGCAACTCAGAATGCATCCTTAATGAAAGGCTTAAATGTTGAAGACAAGGCTGTACGAACTACCAATTACCAAGAAGGTACCATTCATAGTTTTTTAGAACTAATTGCTGCAGCAGGATTGAACAGTCCAGATGATTTAAATAGAGAATATATCAATAAACGCGTAGGGATGAATAATATACTTACCTATGATGAGATCTATCCATATCTAGAAGAGGGTTCATTGTTAAACATTGATACCATCCCAGAAAGCTACGAGAAATTTTTTAAGTTGACTCGAGTGATGTAAAGAGGTGTTTATTGCATGTACTGCCAACTGCATACTGAACACTAATATTCCGCATCCTCAGGATAATTTTTCATAAATCCTTCTGCTACAGTTACCATATTTTTGCTACCACAGAAAAAAGGTACACGTTGGTGTAATTCGGTAGGTTTAATATCCATAATACGCATATAACCATCAGATGCTTTACCATCAGCTTGTTCTGTTAAAAAAGCCATCGGATTGCATTCATATAATAAGCGTAATTTCCCTTTAGGTGCTCTAGAGCTGGTCGGATAAATATAAATACCCCCTTTTATCATATTCCGATGAAAATCGGACACCAATGATCCGATATACCGAGCTTTATAAGGTCGGTTATCTTCCTCTTCTTGGCAATATTTTAAATAATCTTTAACGCCTTGAGGGAAATGAATATAATAGCCTTCATTAATAGAATAGATAGTGCCATCTTCTGGAAACATCATATTAGGATGTGACAAATAAAACGTACCAATAGCTGGGTTTAATGTAAAGCCATTTACCCCATGCCCTGTGGTATAGACTAACATGGTTGAAGTTCCATAAACAATATAACCAGCGGCAACCTGTTGATTTCCTTCTTGTAAAAAATCTTCTAACTGTACAGGAGTTCCAGAATCGGTAACTCTTTTATAGATAGAAAAAATAGTTCCAACAGATACATTTACATCAATATTTGAAGAACCGTCAAGCGGATCAATCAGTACTATATATTTATTGTCATTGTTGCCATTGTCACCAGAAATAGTAACAAAATCATCTTCTTCTTCACTGGCAATACCGCAAACAATTTGCCTATTGGTCAGAGTTTGCATGAAAATTTCATTGGCGTAAACGTCTAATTTTTGTTGATCTTCACCTTGAATATTGGTGTCTCCAGCATCACCTAAGATATCTACCAATCCTGCTTTATTTACTTCGTGATTTACCACTTTAGCAGCCAATCTAATAGAATTGATTAATCTTGAAAGCTCTCCAGATGAGCCTTTAAATTTTTTTTGATTACCAATGATATATTCTCCTAATGTGCTGTGTTTTTTCATAGAGCAATGATTGTTTTGTGTGCAAATATCGTTTTTATTTTATGTAACTATAACGTTTTCGTAAAATTTTTATTTCACTTAAAACCTAAATTCGATATAAAATTCGTTTACAGTTTGAATGAATTTTTACAGAGGTGAGATATATGTGAAAATTTATCAAATCTATTAGAAAATCAAATAAAAGGCAATCTTTTTTGTATAAAAACTTTTAAATATACAGATATTTAAAAATTATTTATCCTTCAAACCTTACCTCTTCTTTGATTTCTGTAAATTGTATTTTATATCGAATTCATGTTTAAAAAAAGCAGCTTCAAAGAAGGTGATATTTTTGCTTAAAGTTTTTTACATTAGCAGTATTAAATTATATACCATGAATTTTAAAATTAGAAAAGGAGAACGAAAAGATGTAAAATCTATATTAGATTTAATCATTGAATTGGCAATTTTCGAAAAAGAACCAGATGCAGTCGAAGTAACGGTAGATGATTTGTTAAATGATGGTTTTGGAGAAACACCAGTATTTAAATTCTATGTGGCTGAATTAGACACTGAAATTATCGGCATGGCTTTATTTTATGAAAGATATTCTACTTGGAAAGGCAGAGCGATACATTTAGAAGACTTAATAGTTACTCAAAAATACAGAGGTAAAGGCATAGGAAAAGCCTTATACGATAGTGTGCTGAGTTTTGCTTTAGATAAAGGAGTGAAAAGAGTAGCTTGGGAAGTTTTAAGTTGGAATATACCAGCCATTGAGTTTTACAAAAGTACAGGTGCTCTGTATTTAAATGATTGGAATGTTTGTCAGATAAGTGATGAAAATATTCAGAAATATTTGGGAAAATAATGAGGGTATTTAAGTTTGGAGGAGCGTCTGTAAAAGATGCAAAAGGAGTTGAAAATATAGTAAATGTATTACAAAAAGTTGGCGTTGACAATGTGCTTATTGTAATTTCTGCAATGGGTAAAATGACCAATGCTTTTGAGAAAATAGCAAAAGCATACCATGTCAATGATGCTGAATTACCTTTATTGATTGATAAAGTGAGAAGCTATCATCATACTATTACAAATGAATTGTTTGCCGAAAAAGAGCATGAAGTGTTTTTTGAAATAGAAAAATATTTTATGACTCTATCAGGTTTTATGATTCGAAATAAAAACAGAGAATACGATTTTATATATGATCAAATTGTACCTGTTGCAGAGTTGATTTCCACTAAAATTGTAAGCCATTACTTGAATGATGTGGGTGTAAAAAACACATGGATTGATGTTAGAGACTGTATCAAAACCAATAGCAATTTTAGAGAAGCTAAAGTTGATTGGAAACTTACCGAACAAAATATTAAGACTACTATTTTACCTGAAAAATTATACATTACTCAAGGTTTTTTAGCAGGTGATATAAACGGAAATACAACAACATTAGGTAGAGAAGGTTCAGATTATTCTGCGGGTATTTTTGCTTATTGCTTAGACGTTGATAGCTTAACTATTTGGAAAGATGTTGAAGGTGTTTTAAATGCTGATCCGCGATATTTTAAGGAAACACAATTGTTACAAAAAATATCATATACAGAAGCCATTGAGTTGGCTTTTTATGGTGCATCAGTAATTCACCCAAAAACGTTACAACCTTTACAGAAAAAGGAAATTTCACTATATGTAAAATCCTTTGTGAATCCGACAAACAAAGGAACTATAGTGAGTAGAGGTCAGAAAATTATACCTGAAATTCCTTGCTTTATTGTTAAGAAAAATCAGATTTTACTATCTATATCTTCTTTAGATTTTTCATTTATTGTAGAGCAGAATATTAGCGAAATATTTGAATTACTACATGAGCATAAAATGAAAGTGAGTTTAATTCAAAACTCAGCCATTAGTTTTTCAGTATGTTTAGAAGATAGCTATCATAATTTTGAAGAATTGAGACAACACTTGAGAAATAAATTTAAGGTAGATTTTCACAAAGAAGTTTCATTATATACAATTAGGCATTTTAATATCGCTGCTGTAAAAGAAATAGAGAATTATAATAAAGTATTGTTAAAACAATCAACTATAGAAACTATGCAGATGGTTGTTCAATAAATTTTCTATCTTTGGTAATTGTTTTAAAATCAGCCATGGGTTTAGTATCTTCAAAAGAAATTGCCAGTATTATCAACCTTGAAAAATATGGTTTTTTAGGTACTTTTGTTGGATGGTTGCTATTAAAAATATTACGCATATCAAGAATCAATAGGTTTTACGAAAAACATAAAGAAAAAAAAGATGTAGCTTTTTTAAATTCCATTTTAAAAGAGTTTCAAATAGATTTTGAAATACCTGAAGAAGATTTAAAACGCATCCCAAAAGACGGTTCATTTATAACCGTTTCTAATCATCCACTTGGAGGTATTGATGGTGTTTTATTGTTGAAATTAATGGTAGAAAACAGACCTGATTACAAAATCATTGCTAATTTTTTATTACACAGAATAGAGCCTTTGAAGCCTTATGTAATGCCTGTGAATCCGTTTGAGGATAGAAAAGATGCAAAATCAAGTCTTACTGGTATAAAAAACGCATTGTTACATTTGAGAGAAGGGCATCCTTTAGGTATTTTTCCTGCAGGTGAAGTTTCTACGTATAAAGACGGGAAATTAATTATTGATAAGCCTTGGGAGGAGGGAGCTGTAAAATTGATCCATAAAGCAAAAGTACCTGTTATTCCTATTTATTTTCATGCTAAAAATAGCAAGTTGTTTTATTTTCTTTCAAAGATTAGTGATACACTTAGAACAGCCAAACTACCTTCAGAAGTACTCTCACAAAAAAGACGAGTAATTAAAGTGAGAATTGGGAAACCAATATCTGTAAAAGACCAAGCAGCTTATGAAAATATCGAGGATTTCCATACTTTTTTACGAAAGAAAACATATATGTTGGCAAATCCGTTTGAGGTAAAAAAACCATTGATAAAAAAACCATCATTAAAAATACCAAAGAAACCTAAAAAAATAATCCCTCCTATTTCTCCTGAAAAAATAACTAAAGAAGTTGAAAAATTAAGAGAATATAATTATAGGTTATTAGAGAGTAAGAATTATGAAATATTTTTAGCAAGAAGTAAATATATACCCAATATTTTACGTGAAATTGGGCGACTACGTGAAATTACTTTCCGTGAAATAGGAGAAGGTACAAACAAAGCTATTGATATTGATAAATATGATAAATTTTACCATCATATGTTTTTATGGGATAGAGAAAAACAAGTTGTTGTAGGTGCTTACAGAATGGGTTTAGGAAAAGAGATTTATAAAAGATATGGTATAGATGGGTTTTATGTAAACACTTTATTTAGAATTGAATCAGAGTTGCATCCAATGATGAAAAAGACCATTGAAATGGGTAGGGCTTTCATTATAAAAGAATACCAGTTAAAGCCTATGCCATTATTTTTATTGTGGAAAGGGATTGTTCATGTAACCTTACGATTTCCAGAATACAAATATTTAATGGGTGGTGTAAGTATCAGTAATCAATTTTCGAACTTTTCAAAGTCATTAATGATTGAATTTATGAGGTCTCATTATTACGATCCTTATTTGGCACAATACATACATCCAAAAAAAGAATATAAAGTGAAGCTAAATGATGCTGATAAAGATTTTGTTTTTGATGCCAGCAAAGCTGATATGACAAAATTTGACAAAATTATAGATGAGTTAGAGCCCGGTTCTTTAAGGATGCCAGTTTTATTAAAAAAGTATGTGAAGCAAAATGCGAAGTTATTAGCTTTCAATGTTGATCCTAAATTTAACGATGCTATTGATGGTTTAATGTATATAAAGATTTCTGACATACCAGAAAGCACTGTTAAGCCAGTAATGGAAGAATTTCAAGCAGAATTAGAAAGTAAACTTTCTGAAAATGAACAAGTTTAAAACCAAGCTTTTTTATTAAGCTGATAGGTGTTGTAAAACTCTTCTTCAGATTTTGTCAAATAGATAATGCCTTCAATTAAACCAATAATTCCTGGTATCCAAACAAAGAAAGCCCCAATAATAATACATAAAGTTGCATAGCCTAGTACGGTTGTTCCTAGTAAAATTAGTCCTTCTTTTTGGTAGCCTAAGATAAATTTGTGAACCCCAAGTGAGCCAAATATAATAGCTAAAATACCTGCAACAACTTTTTTATTTTCACCACCAGCATTACTTAAACTATCCATAGCTTCTTTAGCACCATCTGTAAATTCATTAGCAGTTTTTTTAATTTCATCTTCAAAGCCTTTGTTCTCTTCTGACATATTTTAGTTTTAAAATTAATGGTGCTCAAATGTAGTGAAAATAGCTTAAAATTTGAAATGATTAGATTTCTTTAAAATTTTGTTACATTTGATTTGTAAACAATAGATATGAGTAAAGAACCTAAAATTGCCGTATTTGGTGGTGGAAGCTGGGCAACAGCAATCGTAAAAATGCTAAATGAAAATTTAGATGAAATAGGTTGGTATATGCGTAGTTCTTATGCAATAGAGCATATTAAACGAAACAAACACAATCCAAATTACATCAGTTCTGTTGAGTTTAACCCTGAACAATTAAAACTGACAGATGATATAAATGAAATGGTTGACTATGCCGATTATTTGATATTTGCGATTCCCTCTGCTTTTTTGAATGAAGAATTAAAGAAATTGACAAGTTCTCTAAAAGGTAAAGTTATTTTTTCTGCCATTAAAGGAATCGTACCAGAAACAGGTTTTATTGTAGGAGAACATTTTTTTGAAACCTACAATATTCCTTTTGGAGATATTGGTGTGATTACGGGGCCTTGCCATGCTGAAGAAGTCGCTTTAGAACGTCTGTCTTATTTGACCATTGCTTGTAGAGATGAAAAAAAAGCAACCTTTATTAGTGAAAAATTAGCGAGTAGGTATATAAAAACAAAAGTTTCTGATGATATTATTGGTACGGAATATGCTGCAGTATTGAAAAACATTTATGCAATTGCAGCGGGTATTGCTCATGGCTTGGGTTATGGAGATAATTTTCAAGCAGTCTTGATGTCTAATGCAATTAGAGAAATGAAGCGTTTTATTAAGAAGGTGCATAAAATGAAACGAAATATAAATAATTCAGCTTATTTAGGCGATTTATTGGTGACAGGTTATTCAGTTTTTAGTAGGAATAGAATGTTCGGTAATATGATTGGTAAAGGTTATACCGTGAAATCTGCCATGTTAGAAATGAGTATGATTGCTGAAGGATACTATGCTACAAAAAGTGCTTATAAAATTAAGGAAGAAAAAAATGCAAGAACTCCAATTTTAGATGCTATCTACGGTATTTTGTATGAAAATAAAGATCCGAAAATTCAATTTAAAAAATTAACAGAATTGATAGATTAATTTGAAATAATACTCGATGCTTTGTGTTGAGCCTGCCAGTCGCAGGTAGGGTTTTCGTTTCACCTCTCCTTTGGAGAGGTCGTAATCGTATTTGGCGATTACGGGTGAGGTAGATTATGTATTCTAAAACAATCCTTTATTGAGTAAATTTAAGGCGTTCACTTTGTTATCTGAATCAATTAGTAAAGACATATTGTAATTACTTCCTCCATAAGAGATCATTCTAATAGGAATATCTTTTAAACAATTGATAACCGAAGCACTAATCCCTTTTCCGCTTTGAGAAAAATCTCCAGCCAAACAGACAATACTCATTTGTTTGTCAACAGTAACAATCCCTAAAAGTTGTAATTCTTCTATGATTTCTGTCAAATATGTTGGATTATCAATAGTTAGTGATACTGCAATTTCTGAAGTGGTTATCATGTCAATTGCAGTTTGATATTTTTCAAAAATCTCAAAAATATTTTTTAAGAAACCATAGGCCATTAACATTCTGTATGATTTAATTTTTATGGCAATAATACCATCTTTTGCAGCTACAGCTCTGACGCCATTACTACTTGAGCAGTTTTTGATAACTGTACCTTTATCATTAGGGTTAAAAGTGTTTTTTAGTAATACAGGAATGTTGTTTTTTTGAGCTGGAATAATACTTTGCGGATGTAAAATTTTAGCACCAAAGTAAGCCAATTCTGCAGCTTCATCGAAAGACATTTCTTCAATAGAAAAAGTATTATCTACATATCTTGGGTCATTATTATGCATGCCGTCAATATCTGTCCAAATTTGGATTTCTTTAGCATCGATTGCAGCACCAATTAACGAAGCACTATAATCACTTCCTCCTCTTTTTAAATTGTCAATTTCACCTTTGTGGTTGGTACAAATATATCCTTGGGTAATAAATGTTTTAATATGATTATTATCAGATAAAATTCTAGTTAATTTACTTTTTAAGGATGCAATGTCAGCTTCTTCAACTGTGTCTATCGACATGAAATCTAATGCAGAAATTAACAATGAAGTATTCCCTAATTCAGCTTGATAAATTTGAAATAAATTTGTTGAAATGATTTCACCTTGGGCTAAAATTATTTTTTCATTTTGAGGAGTTTTATTGGTATATGAACGCAATTCTTCAAATTTACCTTTAATAAAAGAAAGAGCCTTTAGTTGATGTTTTTCAGAAGAAAATAATTCATTGACAAGCTGACGGTAGCTAAGTTCTAATTTATCAATAAGAATAATAGCATTGTCTTTTTTAGTAGAAGCTAATAATTTATTGACTTCAACTAAGGTATTGGTAGTGCCTGATACAGCCGACAAAACTACAATTTTAGAGTCATTATGTGAGTTGACAATTGCAGTTACTTTTTTAATATTCTCAGCATTTTCGACAGATGTTCCTCCAAATTTTAAGACAACCATAAATATTATTTTGTGCAAAAATTGTTTAGTTAGTACTGACATGCAATTTTTTAAACTATTTTTACAAAATATAACAGAAAGTTTAAATTTAAACATGAGAACCATTCAGCAAGCAGTAACAGCAATTATCAATAAAACACCTTTTATTGAAGAAGCATTGTACGATAAGTTGATTAATGTATCGTCATTGGCGAGGATTATAAAACCTGAAGTTGAAAAAATGCTAAAAAAAGAGATTAAAGAAGGTGCAATTATGATGGCAATAAATAGAATATCGCCATCAAGTGTATTAAAGATTAGAAAAAACATTAAAAAGATTGCATTGACCTCTGGTGATTTTATCATGCGATCTGATTTATGTGATTATACTTTTAAAAACACATCGACTTTAGTGCCGAAGATTATTAAACTATTGAAAGACATAGGGAATGATAATGATAATTTTTTTACCATTTCTCAAGGAGTTTTTGAAACGAGTATTGTTTTAAGTAAAAAGATTGAATCTAAAATTGAACGTATTTTTAAAGAAGAGAACGTATTGTGGTCAGCAACTAATTTGGCTTCGTTAACTATAAAGTTACCAAAGTCAAATATTGAACAACCTGGCGTTTATTATTTTATATTAAAACAATTGGCTTGGGCTAACATTTCAGTACAAGAAGTGATTTCTACAACCCATGAAATTACTATTGTGGTAAAAGAGACAGAGATTAATGAAACTTTCTCTATTTTGATGGATATGAAGTTATCGTAGAGCTATATTTTAGAAAAACAAAATCTAGAAGAGATAGAGGAAAAGGAGTCTTAAAACATCACTTTTATTTATCATCTCTTCTAGAATTTTAAGTAATTAACTCAAATAATAATTTTCCCTTTCATAGCAATTATATTGAGTGTACTATTCACTTATTTTTTCAAGGCAAATATATTAACAGTAATCTTTTTTTACTTTCTGTAATTGGACAAACTATTGCTTTACTTAGACATTTTATAACCTTAATGTATATAATCCCTACATTTGAAAAAATAATTCTAAATATAATGTTTGATTTAGTATCAGGTTTTTTGAATTCAAACACAATAAATAATTAAATTTAGACAGTGAAAAAATTACTTTTTGCATTACTTTTTTGTACAATGCCATTCTATTCTCAGAATGACAGTGGTAAAAACACAACAGTTAAAGATTTTGAAGGTAAGACCATTTTCCATCTTGATATGGTGTTTGAGGCTGAAGATACAGGCTTAGGAATTGTTCACGCCAAGCAAGCGTTACATTATGCAGCTTTATCTAAAAATGACACCTTACTTATGGAGTCTTATCATGCAATGGCACATATGCATAAGAAAAAACATGACTATATACGTGTAAAAGAGAATTCATATAAATGTTTAGAAATAGCTCAAAAGTTAAATGATACGTATTATTTGTTTTTAAGTAATAACTTATTGGGTATTGTAAAGGCAAGTGAAAAACAATATCAACTATCTACTGAATATTACAGTAATGCTCTAATTTTGACTAAGGAAAGAAATGATACTATTAATGAGTCTTTACTTTATCACAATATTGCATTAAATTATTACCTCATTGATAAATTTGAACTGGCAAAAATGTTCATACTGAAATCAGAAGAAACCTATAAATCAATTCAAATTTTTGAAGAACCTTATCGAAAAGATTTTGATTATATTTTTATACACATAAAAAAAGCAATAATTATTGATGATAAAAATGCTGCTTTATTGTACATAAATCAGGCTATTGAAAAAGCAAAACAAACGAATTATAATGTCTACCTACCTTTAACTTATAAATACAAAGGAAGAGTGTATATGAAATACAACAACTTTGATTTAGCATTGACAAATTTTAAAAAAGCATTAGCATTAGAGGCGACAAATAAATCTTCAGACACCTATATAGAGTTAATCAATGCTTTAGTTAAACTAAAGCATTACAATATAGCAAAACAGTATGTAAATACGTTGCTTCAGACTTTTGACTATTCAGATATTAAATCTATTTTTTTAGATAAAAACAAAATATTTACTGAAGTTTATCAAAATTTAGGTGCTTATGATAAGGCCTTATTTTATGCAAATAAAAGAGCGTTCATTTCAGATTCTTTATTAAAGCATAATAATAATGAACTGTTTGCGGTCTATGGAAAGAAATTTGAAACTAAAGAAAAAGAAAAAGAGATTGAAGAGCAACAACTTGTCATAGAAGAACAAGATGGAGAAATGAAAAATTTACTTCTTTTAGGGGGACTAGTTTTTTTTGTTGGATTATTGTACTACCAATGGTCGTTTAATACACAGAAAAATAAAAAGAAAGAAGCGGAAGATGCCTATGAGAAAGAAAGAGAGTTTAATCACATGAGAACATCTTTTTTAGAAAATATATCTCATGAAATACGAACGCCATTAACTTTGATAAATGGATATTTGCATTTAATTAATGATGAAGTAGAATGTCCTAAAACAAGAAAATATATAAGTAATGCTTTGGTAAATAGTAAAAAAGTAATTTTTGATGCTGATGAAATATTAAATTTATTAAAATTTGAGGATCATAAATTATTATTAAAAACGATTTCAAAGCCATTAAATGAATTTCTAAAAAGTATTTTATTATCATTTGAAGTATTAGCTGATACTCGAAATTTAGAATTGGTTTATGAATCTAAAATAGATAATGATATTACTGTAGATATTGATGCTAGAAAAGTGGATAAAATTTTAACAAACCTAATTTCAAATGCCATTAAATTTTCTGACAGTAATTCAAAAATTATTTTTAATGCCTTAATTAATGATGATACCTTAGAGATAAAAGTGATTGATTTTGGACAAGGGATTGATGTAGAGGATCAACAGCGTATTTTTACTCGTTTTTACCAATCAAAGAATAATAAAGCGATAGGAGGAATTGGTATAGGTCTTTTATTAGCCAAAGACTTTGCTAGATTTTTAAATGGAGATGTGACTGTAGAGAGCAAGATAGATCAAGGGAGTGTATTTACTTTTACAATGCCAATAACTCTAGTAGATGTAGAAGAAACTATTGAAAGACAAGCACAAAAGGGTAGTATGCAATCTAAAAGTACTATAGAGAATAATGATAAGCCTTCTATATTAATTGTTGAAGATAATATTGAAATGAGTAATTATTTAAAAGAAATATTAATTCCATATTACAATTGTACATTTGCTTTTAATGGTGCTGAAGGGTTGGACTTAGTGCAAAATCAAGTTTTTGATTTGGTGGCATCTGATATTATGATGCCAAAATTAAATGGCTATCAATTTAGAGAAAAATTAAAGTTAATTTCTCAATATGCTAAGATTCCTTTTATTATGATTACTGCAAAATCTCTACCTGAAGATAAAATGAAAGGGTTTTCTATAGGTATTGATGATTATATTACTAAGCCTTTTCAAAAGGAAGAATTGATTGTGAGGATTGATAATTTATTAAGAAATAGCACCAGTTTAAAATTGTGTTTTAATGAAGGTTTATCTAATGATACACAAGAAGAAACACATACAGATAAATTAATAAATGAGGTCAAAAAAATAATACTTGATAATTTATCAAACGAAAATTTTAAAGTAGAAGATTTAGCATTACAAATCAATTATAGTCAAAGGCAATTGGCAAGAATATTAAATAAAGAAACAGGACTCTCGACAGTTAAATTTATCCTTGAAATAAAACTAAGTGAAGCTTATAAGATGATAGAGAGTAAAAAACATAAAACGATTAGTGAAATACAATATGAAGTTGGTATTACAAGTCCATCCTATTTTAGTGAAAAATTTAAAAATAGATTTGGTATCAATCCAAGTGAATTGATGCAGAAATCTAGTTCGTAATTAGGTATCAATTTTCACTTTAGTTCCACTAAAATCAGCATTGCCAGTCAATACATCAATTTTATTATGATCGGTTAAATCGTTTAAGCTGACACCTGAATTTTGTTGAGCAATTTTAATATTCGTATCTTTTCTATGATGTCCCCATCCATGAGGAATACTAATTACACCTCGCATCATCGTATCTGTTATTTCTATAGGAAGCTTTACTTCTCCAGTGTTTGATGTTACAGTAACGATTTGTCCATCTTTAATCTTTAATGTATTTGCATCTTTAGAATGAATAAGTAAAGTACAACGTTCTTTGCCTTTGGTGAGCCGTTCGCTATTGTGCATCCAAGAATTGTTAGATCGTAAATGCCTTCTCCCAATTAATGAAAAAGGAAAGGTCTTGTTGGTTTTAGATTCCCAGCGTGCTAGTTTAGCATCAAGTCGCTCTAAGTCTTTTATAAATAATGGATGTGCCAACTCAATTTTTTTATCAGCAGTAAATAATCGTTCTGGTAATTGTGGTTTTAATGCCCCAAAATCTAATCCGTGAGGATGCTTTTTCAACTCCTTAACAGATAGATTCGCATCTGTGTAGCTGCTAAATTGGAACATATAATCTAGGGTTTGTTCTAGATTTGCTGGATTTTTTTCACCACTCAATCGTTCAGTTAGTTCTTTTAATATTTCCCAATCATGGCGTTGATCTTCATTTTTTTCAAAGAGTGCTTCTGAATATTTTGCTGTATTTTTTATGGCGAATTGATGAAAAATCAAGTCGTATATTGGTGTTTCTAAGCCTGTAGTGGTAGGTAAAATAATATCAGCATGTTTAGTGGTTTCATTGAGGTAAATATCAATAGCTACCATAAATTCTAAAGACTCAAAAGCTTTTTCAAGTTGTGTGCCATTTGGTGTAGATAACACAGGGTTTCCAGCAATAGTTACCATGGCTTTTATCTGACTTTCTCCTTCTGTTAAAATTTCATCTGCCAAGGTAGCAACTGGGAATTCACCTGTAAACTCAGGTAGATTTCTAACAGAACTCTGACGTTTATTAAAACTGCCAGTTTTGCCAGTCATTTTAGACATACCAACAATATCAATAGCAGGAAGCGTAAATAAAGCTCCGCCAATAGTATCAAGATTACCAGTAATACAGTTGAGTACATTGACTAGCCATTGGCAGATTCCTCCAAATTCTTGAGTAGAAAGCCCTAAACGTCCATAGCAAACAGCTGTTTTGGAGTTAGCAAATTGCAATGCTAAGGCAGTAATATTTACTGCATCAATTCCTGTTATTTTAGCTACCTTTTCAGGAGGATATGATTTTACAAGTTTCTCAATAGTATCCCAACCATTTAGGTGTGTTGCTAAATGTCCTTTCGAAGTTAAGTTTTGATCAAAAATCACATGGATTATTGCGAGTAATAAGTAGGCATCTGTACCTGGCTTTATAGAGATATGCTGATTGGCAATTTTAGAAGTTTCTGTAAATCGAGGATCGATAACCACTATTAGTCCACCTCGTTTTTTTATCGCTTTAAGTCTGTTTGAAAAATCTGGTGCAGTCATAATACTGCCATTAGAAACTGCTGGATTTCCACCCATAATGAGCATAAAATCTGTACGGTCTATATCAGGAATAGGAAACATCAAATAATGCCCGAACATCATCAACGAAGCAAAGTGATGCGGTAATTGATCTACAGAAGTGGCGGTATATTTTTGATTAGAACCAATACTTTGCATAAATGGAGAACCAAATGTCATGAGTCCAATATTATGAACTGTTGGGTTTCCTCGATAAGAACCCACAGCATTTTTACCATATTTATGTTGAATAGCTTTTAGTCTTTTTGCAACTTCATCAAAAGCGGTTTCCCAAGAAATTTCTTCCCATCCTGTTTTAGTTTTATTTAAGGGTGTTTTTAGTCGGTCTTTATCATAATATAAATCTTGTAAAGCAACCGCTTTCGGACAAATATGTCCTCTACTAAAGGTGTCTTTTTTATCTCCTTTTATAGATAAAATTTCTGTGCCTTGGTATTGAATTTCTAATCCGCACATGGCTTCACAAAGATTACAGGTACGGAAATGTGTTTGGGTGCTTTGCATTAATTATTTTTCATGGTTATTGAGTTATTAAGTATGTGCTGTTTAAAATAATAATTAATTTAATAACCTATTTAGTCAAGAGTTTGACAAGCCATTAATCCCCCATACTCCAAGGCAATAGTTCTGTCGTTAGAAATTTTTTGATATTCAGGGCTAGTAATAACGCCTAAAAAATGGTCTACTGTAGGGTATTCTACCATGAAAATCATATTGGGTTGATCGTTAGAATCACCAATTACAGTGGTTACAACTGCACCTTTCCATATTAATTTGGCTTTAGCTTTCCCTATAAATTCTAGTGTGTTTTTATAATACCTGGTATATGCTTCTTGACCTGTTTCATTGCCTTTATCCGTTTTTGTTTTGAATTTAAGAATGTTTACCATAACCACAGGCGTGTTTTTTGGATACTCCATTAATTGAGCAAATTGTTCTTCTGAGGGTTTTACTTGTGTAAGTCGCATACGATTAGATTTTAATATTTAGTGGAAGATAGGGAATAATCTTTACAATTTATAAAATCATCAGCAAGCAAGAATAATTAATCTTCCAAATCTTTACGATTTTTCATTCTATAATACAATACATAAGCAAAAATGACTAATAAAATAAAAGGTAAATAGGTGCCAATAACAATTCCAATTTGATACCTGTCATCAGGAGCATTCTCTAATTTTTTATCAATGTCTATTTGGAGAAGTAGGGTGGTAATCGCAAATATATTCATTTGTTTAAAATTTGTTTACAAAAAATCTTTATGAGGTTTTTTTAAATTTTTGAAGAGCTTTTTTCGTAAAATCAGACAAAACCAATTGTCCGCTTATTTCTGCCCTTTCAATTAATAAATCACCCCAATGTTCTGTGCCTTCCCATAGTACTTTTTTCATTATAGCTAGGGCATCAGGATTATAACTGGCTAATTTTTTAGAGAGATTTTCTACATAGTTATCCATTTCTCTAGTGTTTTCAAAAACCCTAGAAAATAAACCGTTTTCTTTTGCCCAATAAGCAGTATGCCAATCGGTGGCATCTAATGTGAGTTTACTAAAAGCAGCAATACCAGTTTTACGAGTGATGGCAGGTTCAATAACAAAAGGACCAATGCCAATGGTGAGCTCTGATAATTTGATGTCGGCATTTTCAGTAGCAAAGCAATAATCAGTTGCAGCAATAATACCTACACCTCCACCAACTGTTTTTCCTTGAACTCTACCAATAATGAGTTTTGGGCATTTACGCATGGTGTTAATCAAGTTGGCAAAGCCAGAAAAAAACTGTTTACCTTCTTCTAAATTTTTAATTGCCATCAATTCATCAAAAGAGGCTCCAGCACAAAAAGCTTTATCACCTTGACTTTGTAAAATAATAATTTGAACGGTATCATCATTTCCAACACGATTGATGTTTTCAATTAATCTATTTAATAATGTTGAAGGAAAAGAATTGCTTGCAGGGTGATGAAAAGTAAGCGTAGCAATATTTTCTCTAATACTTGTAATTACAGTTCCGTTATTCATTGTTTTTTTCTTCTAGTGTTGCTCCATTTGTAGTTATAGCTCTATCAATTTTTCGTAGTAAACCTTGTAAAACTTTTCCCGGGCCTATTTCGGTAAATTCTGTAGTACCATCAGCTATCATTTGTTGCATGGTTTGTGTCCATCTTACAGGAGCTGTTAGTTGAGACATTAAATTCTTCTTAATGTCATTGGCATTATGTACAGCGTTTGCTGTTACATTTTGATAAATTGGACAGCTAGGTTCGTTAAATATGGTATTTTCAATTGCCGTAGCTAATTCTTCACGAGCAGGTTCCATTAAAGGGGAATGAAAAGCTCCACCTACGGGAAGTACAATAGCTCTTCTTGCTCCAGCATCAGTCAATGTTATACAGGCTTTATTTATGGCTTCAATCTCTCCTGAAATTACCAATTGCCCTGGGCAATTGTAATTGGCAGCAACTACAATTCCGTCAGTTTCTTTACAAATATTTTCTACAATAGTATCTTCTAAGCCGAGTACAGCAGCCATAGTTGATGGTTGAATCTCACAAGCTTTTTGCATGGCTAATGCACGTTTAGAAACTAGTGTTAGTCCGTCTTCAAACGATAAAACACCGTTGGCAACTAAGGCAGAGAATTCGCCTAAAGAATGTCCTGCTACCAATTGAGGTTTGAAATTATCACCTAAAGTTTTGGCTAAAATTACCGAATGCAAAAAGATTGCAGGCTGGGTTACTTTAGTTTCTTTAAGTGCCTCAGCAGTACCTTCAAACATAACATCAGTAATATGAAAACCTAAAATAGTATTGGCTTGTTCAAATAATTCTTGAGCAATATTCGATTTTTCATAGAGGTCTAAACCCATTCCTGAAAATTGTGCCCCTTGACCAGGGAATATATATGCGTGCATATGATATGTTTTAACTACAAAAGTAAGATTATTTTTAAGATTTTATTGTAGTACGATAGCTAAAAAAGGTTTATTTCACTGATGCTAGAGTTTAAATGTGGTTAGTTTGGCATAAAAATTGTTATTATTTATTGTAAGAAACTAAATATAAATGAAACATAAAGTAAGTTCATTGTAATCCTCTAAAAAGAAACATTTATCAATAGTTATATAAAAGTGAATTTGTACATAAAGTATGCGTTCACTTTTTTACATTCAAGTCTGTTGAAGGTTGAACAACCTACAGCTTTATAAATTTCTTAGTAATTGATTTTTGATCGTTCGATAATTCAATAAAATAAGTACCTGTTATAAAATTATGAATATCAATAGCTGCATTTTTTGGCAATATGCCTATAGCTATTCTTTGTCCAAGCATATTTGTAATGGTATAGTTTTTTAGCTCATATTTGTTATGAGTAATCGTTAAAGTGTTCTCTACAGGGTTTGGGTAAATACTAAAAGTTGTGTTGTTTTGATCTTCTATATCCGTTGTTTTACAAGTTAACTTAAGCATATTATTACTAGCTGCAATTGCAGATTCTAGCATGTTTCCTTTACTATCTTTTGGGTGTATCCAAGCACCAATAGTACCTTCACAATAACCATCAGGAATTACAAAAGTTTTACTGGTACTTCTTTGTAACTCTTTTGTTGAGGTGCTCCAAGCAATAATACTTTCACCCTCGGCATCACCATCTTTATCGCTATAATCATAATTTAAAGTTAGTGTTTGTCCTA
>CAYRZY010000006.1:12742-27869 GCA_964428855.1 uncultured Flavobacteriaceae bacterium | reverse complement strand
TGATTGATCTTTCAAGTGAAAAAAATAATTTTAAAAATGCGTTGATTTATAGGTAAGCAGCTAAGAAAATGAAGTAGATAGAACAAAGGCGGTAATACTAGGTTGAAATATGACAGCTTAGCTACAAGAACCAAGACTCATTTGTCTTGAGTCTTGGTTCTAATAGTCTTGAATCTTTATACTAAACCAAACGTTTATTAATTAAGACTACTTTTTTAACACCAAACTTTCAATAAAAAATTCCATCATTCTATCTCTATTCATGGCTGCATGTCCTTTGTCTGGTCCAACTTGTACCTCAAAACTCTTACCAGCTTTTTGTAAGGCTTGTATCAGTTGTAATGAATTTGAAGGATGAACATTATTATCACTTGTGCCGTAAAAAATCATCAAATCACCTTTTAGATTATCAACATATTTCATTACGCTTCCTGCGTCATAGCCAGCTTTATTGTCTTCAATTGTGTTCATAAAGCGTTCCGTGTAAATATTATCATAATTACGCCAATCGGTTACTGCAGAATTTGCCACAGCTGCATGATACACCTCAGGGAACCTCAATAAACTCGTTGCAGCAGTAGTACCACCGTAAGAAGTGCCAAAAACACCAACTTTATCTTTATCAAAATATGGCCTGTCATATAACGACATAATACCTTCAGCAAAATCGTCCATTTCTACAATCCCAAAATTACCATACAATTGATCTAATAACCGTTTACCTCTACCACCTACATTTCTACCATCAAGATTTACCACTAGAAATCCGAACTCTGTTAAGGCATCAGGAGTTTTAAATGTTTCTCTAAAACCATGAGTAGAAGGCCCGCCGTAAATACTTAGAAGTACAGGGTATTTTTTAGTAGGGTCAAAATTTGAAGGAAAATGTAGCATGCCATGCAATTCAGTTTTTTTATCAGCAGAAGTAAACGTAAATACTTCCACTTTTTTGAGTCCGAGTTTTTCAAATTCAGAAACATCACTCGTTGCTAACTTCTTAATTATCTTCCCTTTACTGTTTAATAAATTTGTAAATGGCGGTTTGTCATGCGTTTGAGCGACATCAACTATATAATTATTATTTGGAGACAAACTTATCGTATGATGGTAAGCTGGGTCGGTCAATCTAATATCTTTAGATCCATTCAATCGTACACAATGCAACTGCATTTTCATATGATTGTCACCACTTCTAGCCATATAGTAGAGTTTTCCATGCTGTTCATCAACCTTTACAATGCTAGAAACTTCAAAGTTATGGTGTGTTAAAGGTTTGATGAGTTTTCCACTAAAATCATACAAATAGTAATTTTTATAACCACTTCTTTCAGATGCCCAAATAAAACGTTTTCCATCTTTTAAATGGTGTATTTCAGGAGAATTTACCGTAAAACTAGGCAACCATTCTTCACGAATAACCACGCTGGTTTTTCCTGTAATAGGATCAGCTGCTTTATACTCCATGATATTTTGTTTACGATTGGTACTGTGAAAAAGCAGTTCTTTTCCGTCTGGTGACCAAGCAATATCATATAGATAAGTACCTAAATCTCCATCATGGTACGGTTTACCATTACGAGTGTCTAAAATAATCGTCTTTTTAGTTTCTAAATCGTAAACTACCAAATCTACAGGTAAATTTTTAGCTCCAACCTTCGGATACGCTTCAATTTCAACAGAATCTTGTATTTTAGTTTGATTATAGAGTACATAATATTTTTTAGAAGTTTTCTCATTAAACTTATAAAAAGCAATTTTTTTACTGTCAGGAGACCACCACATAGCTGTAGTCTGATCTAATTCTTCACCATAAACCCAAGTTGCAATACCATACTTTATTTGGTTTTTAGTGTTTCCATCGCTTGTAATGGCTATAATATCATTTCTAGCAGTATCAGAAATATACATATTTCTGTCTTTAGTAAATGCTTTTAATTTTCCGTTTGGAGAATCAGCCGAAGCGTATTGTCTTCCTCGTTGCGGTCTATCCCAATAATGACTCCAATCAGGCTGAGTAGCAATACCAATTTCTTTAGCTTTTCCAGATTTTATAGTGTATTGAAATCGTTTCCCATCTTTATTATATTCAAAAGAATTACCAGTAGTATTCCAAGTTATAGACAAAGCTCCACTTTTTACAGAATTCCTTATTTTAGGAGCAATCTCTTGGTATCGTTCATAGTCTGGCATTTCTTTAAGCTTATCTTGAGCAACTAAAATGTTAGTACTTATTACCATTATTAAACTGGTGAATGCAATGTTTTTTATCGTGTTGAAGTTTATCATTTTTAATATATGATTAGAATTGAGTTGATAAATGTACTCTATTCTTTATAAATAATTTATAATGTATGGCATAAAATTTATACTTCATTATAAATTTTCATACTTTTGATTTCAAGGATAAATTCCTAAATCTTAATGAAAAAAAACAATCCGTACGCTGCCTTACAGTATAAAGAATTTAATGTCTTTTTACTGATGCGTTTTGCCTTGGTTTTTGCTTGGTCTATGCAGTTTATTATTATAGAATGGCAAGTATATAGTATGACTAAAGATCCGCTATCTTTAGGAATTATTGGCTTGATGGAAGTTGTACCAGCAGTCTCTTTGGCATTATTTGCAGGGCATGTGGTGGATCAGAAAGAAAAAAGAGGATTACTCATTAAATGTATTATTGGTTTTTTTATGCTCAGCATAGGTTTGTTTTTATTAACATGGCCTAAAATAATTTCTGATTGGTCAACAAACACAGTATTGTATAGCATTTACTTTTTAGTTTTTCTTGGTGGTATTATTCGTGCTTTTCTAGGGCCTTCCATATTTTCTATGTTGGCTTTGATAGTACCTAAGAAATTATATCCGAATGCAGCAACCTGGAGTAGTTCTGTATGGCAAATGGCAGTAGTAATTGGCCCAGCAGTTGCGGGATTTTCTATAAATTGGATAGGTGTACACGGTTCTATGTTTTTGATAGTTGTCTTTTCATTAATTGCATTACTGAGTGTTTTTCAACTAAAACAGAAACCCATTTTAAATCCGAATATAGGAGAAAATATTTTTAAAAGTCTGAGAGAAGGAATTCAGTTTGTTTGGAATACCAAAATCATTTTAACTGCTATTACATTAGATATGATTGCCGTTTTGTTTGGTGGTGCAATAGCTTTATTGCCTATTTATGCTCAAGACATTTTAAAAGTTGGCCCTGAAGGCTTTGGTATTTTAAGAGCCGCACCAGCAGTTGGGGCATTGATAATGATGTTTAGTTCTGCCTATTTTCCTATGTATAAGAATGCAGGAATAAAACTATTGCTTGCTATTTTTGGTTTTGGCATGTGTATGATTGTTTTCGGACTATCCACATGGTTTTGGATTTCTGTATTTGCATTGTTTTTTAGTGGTGTGCTAGATGGCTTTTCAATGATTATCCGTCAAACCATTTTACAATTAAAAACTCCAGATCATATGCGAGGTAGAGTCGCTTCTGTAAATTCAATGTTTGTAGGCTCTTCTAATGAATTAGGGGCTTTTGAAAGTGGTATAACCGCAAAATTAATGGGTACGGTAACGGCTGTCGTCTTTGGAGGGACTATGACCTTAATTACGGTAATGATGGCAGGTATCTTTTCTCCTAAATTTAGAAAATTAGATTTACGTGAAGATATTGAAGCTCATGAAAAGGAAGAGTAATTCATATTTTAACCCTATATTTAACCCTATTTCATCATCAAATTAATTAGACAATAATATATGAAGTCATTAAGTATTCAAGAAATAAATACCATTGTACAAGGAGAACTTGTTGGAAACACCACAGCGTTAATTGTAGGTCCTGAACAGTTAGACAGAGCGTCTAGTTCACACATTTCTTTCGTGGGTAACTCAAAATATATCCCTTTATGGGATGTTTCAAAAGCAAGTGTAGCTATTGTAAATGACAATTTAAGTATTGAACCTGGTGAGAACCGTGCGATAATCAAAGTGAAAAATGCTGATTTGGCAATGGCAAAATTATTAGAGGCTTTCAATCCGCCTCCTCCACAATTTGATCATGATATTCATCCAACGGCAGTTGTAGACAGCTCCGCTAAGATTGGAAAAGGGTGTAAAATAGGAGCAGGGTGTTATGTAGGTAAAAATGTAGTGTTGGATGAGAATGTTCTATTGTATCCTAATGTTACAATTATGGATGATACCAAAATTGGTCAACATACTGTAATTTGGTCAGGAACTGTCATTAGAGAGCGTACAGAAATAGGAAGCTACTGTATTTTCCATACCAATGTGAGTATTGGGGCAGACGGATTTGGGTATAGACCGAGCGATGATGGTAGAGGGTTGGTTAAAATTCCACAAATTGGAAATGTAATTATTGGGAATGCTGTTGAAATCGGATCAAATTCTTGTGTTGACAAAGGTAAATTTAGTGCTACAATTATTGGAGATGGCTGTAAAATTGATAATCTCGTACAAATAGGGCATAATTCTGTGATGGGTCGTTCTTGTATTATGGCAGGCCATAGTGGTTTGGCAGGTTCAGTTACTTTGGGTGATGGAGTTATTATTGGCGGAAGTGCTTCAATCAATGACCATACTACGATTCATTCTGGAGCAACTGTCGGTGCAGGTTCAGGTGTTGTAAGTGATGTAGCAGCTGGAAAAACAGTATTAGGTTACCCTGCATGTGATTCAAGAGATATGCTTAGGCAATGGGTAGCTTTGCGGAAATTAGCCAAGAAATAGGCAATTTTTCTACTGAATTGTTGCCTCAATTAAAAATAAATGCTAAAAGTTCAGTAAATAATATATATTTGTAAAAATTAATAAACAAGCAGAACAATAAATAACGAATGGCAAGAGCACAAGAAACCTTTGGTAAAAAGGAAAGAGAAAAAAAGCGTTTAAAGAAACGTGAGGAAAAAAAGAAAAGAAAAGAAGCACGTAAGTCAGAAGATAAGAATGATGAATTTATCTATGTTGATGAGTTTGGTCAGTTAACAAGTACTCCTCCAGATCCTACAAAGAAGATAAAAAAAGTTGATGCTGAGAGTATTGTTTTGGGTATTCCTAAAAAAGAAGATCAAGAACCAGACGATCCTATCAGAAATGGTAAAGTATCATTTTATGATGATAAAAAAGGATTTGGATTTATTCTAGATTTAGAGAATCAAGAAAAATACTTTGTTCATGTTAGTGGATTGTTAGATGATATCATGGAGAATGACAAAGTAACCTTCGAGTTAGAGAGAGGACAAAAAGGAATGAATGCAGTACGTGTAAAAAAGCAATAAACATAAAGGATTAATCCTTGTTTTGATAAGATATAAAAAGCCTGATGAATTTTTCATCAGGCTTTTTTTTGTATTTAATCTGAATAATTCTATCCAGCACTAATTGTAGGAATAATAATTTGCCTCACTCAAAATTCGCTAAATGTGAATACGAAAAGAACAGTGTAGAGTTATTATTAGAATAGAATAAGACACTCTTGTCTTGGCTCTTGATTCTAAAGGTCTGAGTTTTCTTCAATTTTCGCTAAACCTTAATAAATAACCAGTTAGTCCTTAAAAAAAAATGGCTTTTAAACTGATTGAAAATTTATCTGAACTACAAATAAATATCAGATTAGTAAAGCTGTAAACTAAAAAAGAGCTTGATGAAAAATTCATCAAGCTCTTTTTTAGTTGGGTTTTAAAAGAGATTACTCTTTTGCAGCCATTAAAGCAAAGAATTTATCAATGTTAGGCATGATAACAATTCTTGTTCTTCTGTTTTTAGATCTGTTTTCTCTAGAGTCATTTGCAACTAAAGGTTGAAAACTACTTCTACCAGATGCAATTAATCTTGCAGGATCAACTTTGAATTTTTTCTCTAATCTTCTAACTATAGATGTAGAACGTAATACACTTAAGTCCCAGTTATCTTTGATAGCACCAGTACTGATAGTTCTTGAATCAGTATGACCTTCTACCATTAAATCTAAACTTGGCTCAGAAGCAAGAAGATCAGCAATCTTTTGTAAGATACCGTCTGCTTTGTTATTCATTCTGTAGCTAGCTGTTTTAAATAATAAATTATCAGCAATAGTAATCATTACTACTGTTTCGTTAATGTTGATGTCAACATTACCATTACTATCTTCACTTAATTCACTACTAGCTAACGTTTTCTTCAAGTTATAAGAAACTGCTAAGTTCATTGAATCTTTTAATGTTTTAGCTCCTGCTACAGCAGCAGCATCCATTTTTGAAATGGTATTTCTCATTTGCTTTTTAGCAGCACCAGATAAAACAGCTCCGTCAGAAGTCGTTAATTTAGCATCACTTTCTTCTTTTAAAGCATTGATTTTAGCATTGTAAGATGCAACTTTTGCTTCGATTGCAGCAAATTTAGCTTCTAACTCTTCTTTTTCAATAGAAGTTTTGTGTAACTCACCTTTAATTTGGTTTCTATCTGTTTCTAAGGCAACATATTTCTTTTTAGAAACACAAGATACCAACAAAACAGTTGTTAATAAAATTACAGATAATTTTTTCATAATTTAATGTTTTTAGTTGTTTTAATAATTTAATAAATTTTTTGTTGATGCAAATGTATACTTTTCTATCAATCTAGCAATTATTTTTTCTTTGATTTGTTAAATTATATTAACAGTTTTTAGAGTTCATCCAAGTATTATAGTGATTTATACAGTAATGCCGTATAGTTATAAAAGAGGACTTACTATCTATAAAATATCATTAATACATAATTAGTATGAATTCAATCTTTTAAATAATACTAAGTTCATATAAAATTGTTAGAATTTATTTTATGTTTGCATCACTTTTATTTTGCCAATAATTTTAGATGAAGGAAAAGAATAAAAAATTTTCATTATTATTTGATAAGCACCACTCTCAATTGTATAATTATTCTTACAGAGTTTTAAAAAGCAAAGATGTTGCTGAAGAAATGGTACAAGAAACCTTTATTAAACTTTGGAATAATTTTGAAAAAATTAATAAGTCAGAGCGTTCAATTGCGTCATTTTTAATTAAAACACTTAAAAATACAATTATTGATGATTACAGAAAAAAGAAGACACGAAAGACTCATACTAACCTTTACACTTTAAACACTACTGTTGAAGAAGAGATTGATAATGAATGGGAAATCTATCAACAAATAGAAACGGTATATAATTCACTTCAACCTAATACTACAGAAATATTTCAACTATCAAGAGATTTAGGACTTACCTACAAAGAAATTGCTGCTAAAAAAAATATTTCTATAAAAACCGTAGAGTCACATATTTCAAAGGCTTTGGCAGCATTTCGAGAACACTTAAAAGATTATTTATAAAAAATATCTCCCTTTTAAATAGGGTGTAGCTGTTTGGTATACGTCTTATAGATATAGGTTCCCTAATTAATAGGGAAACCAAAATTACATGTTATAATTTTATAAAGATGAAAAGAACTATTGTAATCTTAATGTTTATAGTTTCATTTGGAGCGATATCTCAAAAGAAAGAATTGAGAAAAAAACGACCTACTTATATTGATATTACTGTAGGTAAAGGGTATTATAGATTTGTAGATTTTGCAACATCTCCTCTTACATATAGCGGGGCACAGAACTACATTTCATTATCATATAATAAATTTGATACGAAAAAAGAAAAAGAATATGGATTTTCTTATTCTTTTGGAGAGTATAAAAATGATTTTAACGAACATGAATCAATCAGCACAGCTAAAACACTATCGCTTTTCTACTCTCAACTCTACCAATTAAATAGATTTAGTACAGAAAAGTTAAATATTAAAATTGGAGGATTGCTTGATGTCACTGGTGATTTCAGAATTAATGAATCTTTAGGTAATAATGGGGTAGGACTTGAAGTTATTCCAACATTATTTGGTTCAATAAAAATCTCGAAATATTTTATCTCACGAAAAGGGAAAGACAAAGAATTATCATTTAGGCTAAACATAGGGCTAATAAACAGTTCTTATAGAAATGGATATGTATATTCAGGAGAATCATTTATTTTAAATAAACCAATTCTTCAATCTGTTTTTGATGACTATCAATTTAAAGTTTTTTCAGGTTTTAGAATGAATACTGCTTTAAGCTATACATTGCCATTAAAAAATAAAAATAAAATTCAATTCTCATATTTATGGGGAGCATATAAAATTGGTGGAAATTTTGATAAGTTTCAAACGGCAAGCCATACAATTAAATTCACTCTTTTATTTAACCTTAATAATAAATAATTATGAAAATTTTTAAAATAGCATTGTTAGCAATGGTAGCTCTATTTATTTCTTGCGAAGAAGTTATTTGGGATAAGGGTTTAGAAACAATTAATCCTAAAGACAATCTTGATTATTTATGGAAAGAATGTAACGAAAAATATTCTTACTTTGAATTGAAAAATATTGATTGGGAGGCCATTAAAGTTAAATATTCAGCTAAAATATATGATGGCATGACAGAAGATTCATTATTTAATGTATTAGGAAAAATGTTAACAGAATTAAAAGATGATCATACCAATCTTGTCTCTAACTTTAATATATCTCGTTTTGGTACACATCATTTAGGGCAAGACAATTTTGATTGGCGTGTTATAGTAGATAATTATCTGCCTAAAGATTTTTATATTTCTGGTCCATTCGCACATAGTTTTATAGCTAATAAAGAGATTGGCTATATCCGTTTTTCATCATTTACAGGTGAAATTGATAAAAAAAATATTGATTTTATCTTAGAAAAATATAAAGACACTAAAGGCTTAATTATTGACCTGAGAGAAAATGGAGGAGGACAGGTTACTGATATTTTCAAACTATTAAGTCGGTTTGTAGAAAATGAAACACTGCTGTATTATTCTAGAATTAAAAATGGTCCAGGTCATGATGATTTTTCTGAAGCAGCACCAGCTTACGTAAAACCATATGAAGGTATAAGGTATAAAAATAAGGTAGTCGTTTTAATTGATAGAGGTACTTATAGTGCTGGGTCGTTTACGGCTCTTGCTACCAAAGCACTACCTAATATGGTATTGATTGGTGATACTACGGGTGGTGGACTTGGTTTGCCTAACGGAGGGCAATTGCCAAATGGATGGACCTATAGATTTTCAATTACTCAGGCTTTAACACTAAACAAAAGCCCTGAGTATGAGAATGGAGTTCCTCCAGATATTCATGTTCTTTTTGATTGGAATAATTTAAAAACTGATGAAATTATAGAACGTGCAATAGTAGAATTGCAATAACAGTAATTATGGATAATCATCAAATCACCAAGGCAGAAATCATAACGTATTTATCAAACTCAAGAAACATTGAAGTTGATAGAAAAATAGAATCATGGATGAGTATTGATGATAAAAACAACAGTTCTCTAACAGAAATAATTGATATTATATGGAAAATTATAGTATAACAAAAACAGACCTTTGGGCATATATCTCAAAGACTGCTGATGCAACTACAAGGCAAAAAGTAGAACAATGGGTACAGTCTAATAATTTTGATGAGAAATTATTTAAAGAAATTAAATCAATTTACAAAACTACTGGCAATAGTGCACAGCCTACTATTGATTTAGATGCTGTAAAAAATAAATTCTTTGATACTGTAGCTGCGAAAACAACAAATTCATTTCAATGGAAAAGTGTATTAAAATATGCTGCTGTAATTGTATTTGTAGTTGCAACATCGATTTTTACTTATCAAAAATTCTCAGTTGAGAATAAACAAATACTTGTGCAAACTACTTTTGGTGAGCATAAAAAAGTTGACTTGCCAGATGGCTCTGTAGTATGGCTAAATGCATCGAGTATGTTGAGCTATTCTGATGTAGCTCCAAGACAGATTTATTTAGAAGGAGAAGCATTTTTTGAGGTAGCAAAAGATAAAGAACATCCTTTTGTAGTCAGCACTAAAGATCTACTAAATGTAAAAGCATTAGGTACAAGTTTTAATGTAAAGTCGTATGCTGAAACTGGTTTTACTGAAACAATTCTATTTACAGGAAAAGTAGAAGTAAGTTCAGATAAATATTTTATGGATCGAATTTTAATGAGACCTAAAGATAAAGTTATCTTTTCTAAAGAAACTCATAAAGTGGTTAAGGCAAAAGCAGAATTTATAGAGAGTACTATTGCTTGGAAAGAAGGAAAAATTGAATTCAAAAATAAATCTTTTAAAGAAATTGCAAATGATTTAAGTATTCAATTCAATGTGAAAATCAATTTTAAGAACACACAAATTTCAAACTCTAAGTTTACAGGCTCTTTTGATAAATCAACACCTATAGATGAAATATTAGAAACACTAAAACTATCAAAATACTTTGAATACGAAAAGATAGAAGATAACAAATGGACAATAAAATAAAAAAGTGGGAAAACGGCAATTTTCCCACCAGTATGTCAATAAAATCCTAATCGCAAAAATCAGTATTAATCAACAAGATTCAAATTTATGAAAATAAAACATTTTGTAACACTTTTAACTATAAAAAGTACTTGCAATAAAAATTGGCTATTAATGAAATTATCATTATCACTTTACCTATTAGGCTGTTTTCAGCTATTGGCAACAAATAGCTTTTCTCAAAATAAAGTCTCTCTAGATGTAAAGAACACTCAGTTAGAAACAATTATGCAACTTATTGAGCAGCAAACTTCATCAAGTTTTATCTATAATAATGACATTGTAGATACTAAACAACGATTAGATATTTCTGTTGTTGATGAAACATTAAATAAGGTATTAGATAGACTCTTTAAAAATACATCAATTATATATACTCTTAAGAAAAATCGTATCATTCTGTCAAGATTAAATAAGGAGAAGTCCTCACAAGAACAACAAAAATTCACTTTAAGTGGTACCATTAAAGATGCAACAACAGGTGAAACACTGTTAGGAGCGACTATTATTATAATGGATAAAAATAAAGGAGTTGTGACTAATGAATATGGTTTTTATTCGATAACTCTTTTGAATGATAATTATGTCATTCAGGCATCATTTATTGGTTATGATACTAAAAAAATTGATGTAGCTTTAGATCGAAGTATAAAACTTAATATTGAATTAAACCCTTCAGAGAATGAATTAGAAGAAGTTGTATTGACTTCCGAATCTCGTAATAAAAGTCAAGTGCAAAAAACACTTCTTGGAGTGACGACCATGAGAAGTGCAGATATTAAAAAATTGCCAGCATTGTTAGGAGAACCAGATATTACCAGAGCTATTTTAACACAGCCAGGTGTGAGTTCAGTTGGTGAAGGTGCAACGGGCTTTAATGTTAGAGGGGGTAATATTGATCAGAATTTAATTTTATTAGATGAAGCACCTATTTATAATTCATCACACCTTTGGGGATTCTTTTCGGTATTTAACACAGATGCAATTAAAAATTTAAAACTCTATAAAGGAGGAATACCTGCACGTTTTGGAGGTAGAGCTTCTTCGGTTTTAGATATAAGACAAAGAGAAGGAAGTAATAAGAAATTTAAAGGTGAAGGAGGTTTAGGATTATTATTTTCTAGGTTAACTCTTGAAGGTCCAATTAAAAAAGATAAAATTAGTTATCTGGTTTCTGGACGTAGATCATACTTTGATGTATTCTTTCCACTTTTAGGAAAAGAAATTAAAAATAACAAAGTGTATTTTTATGATTTAAACACCAAGTTAGCTTGGAATATTAATGAAAATAATAAATTATTTGTTTCTGGTTATTTTGGTTCGGATGTGATGAAATTTAAATTTGAGGATGACCCTCAAGATGACAATTCTGAAGAAACTGATGGTGATGTTAATTTTCAATGGAACAATGCAACAGCAACCATACGTTGGAATCATTTATTTTCAGACAGGTTGTTTATGAATATATCAGGTATTTATAGTCGCTATAATTATTCTCTAGATGTTGGAAATATATTCACATGGAAATCATCAGTTGAGAATTGGATTTTTAAACCTGATTTTACATTCTATAAAAACCCTTCAACAAAAATCAGATTTGGATTACATAGCACATTATATAGATTTATTCCTGCTGAAGTTAAAACCAATGAAATTGGTCTCAATGAAATTAAACTTGAAAATGAAAAAGGACTAGAAATTGCCCCTTATATTGAATATGAAAAAAAATGGGATGGATTTTCTCTAAATGCAGGAATCCGTTATTCATGGTTCGGAAATATGGGGTCAGCTAAAGTTACAGCATATGACAAGAACTTCCCCAAATCTATAAGCACAATTGTAAGTTCTAAACAATATAAGAATGGTGAAGTTATAAAAAGCTATTCAGGTTTAGAACCAAGACTAGCTCTTAAATATGATTTTAATGACCGAAAAGCATTGAAAATAGGCTATAATAGAATGTTTCAATACATTCACTTAATTTCTAATACGTCTGCTGCTATGCCATTCGATATATGGAAGCCTTCAGGAACACATATAAAACCTATAGAAGTAAATCAGATATCAGCTGGTTACGCTTATGACACTTCAAATGAAAAGTATAATTTTTCATTTGAAAGTTATTATAAAACTTTTAAAAATATGGTTGAATATAAAAATGGAGCTGACTTGTTTATCAATGATAATTTAGAAACTCAATTATTATCTGCTGATGGATATTCTTATGGTGCAGAAATTGGAATATATAAAAATACTGGTAAGTTAACAGGTAATATAAATTATACTTATTCCGTAACAAGAAGAAAGACCACAAGCAAATTTGATGTTGAGAATATTAATGGCGGAACATTATATCCGTCAAATTATGATAGACCACATCTTTTAAATTTGACTGCAAATTATAAGTTAAGTAAAAAGTGGAATTTAAGCACATTTTTCACCTATCAAACAGGAAGACCAACTACGCTCCCCACAGGAAGAATCGTTGTTGATGGTAATTCACACCTTACTTACTCAAATAGAAATTCTTATCGAATTTCAGACACGCATAGATTAGATTTGTCGTTTAATTATATCCCAAAAGGGAACCCAAATACAAAATGGCAAAGTAGTTGGTCTTTTGGGGTTTATAATGTTTATGGAAGAAAAAATGCCTTTTCTACCTACTCAACATTTAAAAAGGATCAATTAAAAACATTTAAATTTTCTGTAATAGGCTCTCAAATACCTTTTATTACCTATAATTTTAAATTTTAAAATATACAAGATGAAATCAATATATAAATACATATCATTACTTTTAATTACAACCATATTAATGAGTTGTAATGAAGAAATTGCATTAAACACTAAATTTGAACCTCAATTATTTATTTTTGGCAACCTTACAAATGATGCACAAAAGTTAAACATTACAATTCAAGAATCAGTTCCTGTAGAAAACACATCAAAAATTCCTAAACCAGTAAATAATGCTAAAGTAACTTTGTTTACTAAGGGTTCTAATGGAAATGAAATGATAGTTGCCAATGAATTTATTGAAAATAATGGTGACTACTCAAGTTCACAAATCATCTCTCCTACAATTGGGAATTTATATTGGATTGAAGTTGAATTAGAAAATGGAGTGTTATTTAAATCAGAAAAAGAACAATTAAAACCTTTAGTCAATATTGATAATATATCTATGGTCAATAGTTTTGTTCGTACAACGTTTAAAGACCCAATTAATGACAGAAATTTTTACAGGTTAAATCTTTTTGTCTCTGATAGTGGTGAAGAAACTTCAGCATATATATTATCTAACGATGTGCTTTTTAATGGTAATTCTGATGCTTTTTTAGAAGAAAGTATTGGTATTGGTCTTTCTGGAAGTTCAGCTCGTGCAACTTTAATGAATTTTAATTATAACACTTTTCAATTTTATTTAAATATTATAGCTCAAGAAGATGCACAAGAAGAAGGAGATGGTCCTTTTCAACTTTTTGCACCACCACCCGTTTATTTGACAGGAAATATTCTAAATACAGTAACTAAAAAAAGAGTACTTGGAAATTTCGGAGTTATAAGTGTAAGTGAAAGTGATGAATTTATATTACAATAAGGAAATAAATATACAAGTGAATTTATAAATGGAATCTTAATTTAAAAAAAATGAAAAAAACAACAGTAATTTTAGCCCTAGTATTTGCAGTAATATTTGTGAGTAATGCACAAGAAACCACAAATGATTCAAGCCCAAAATTTGAAGTGAAAGTTATAACAAGTGTAGAATCTATTATACCCAGTGGTATTGGTAGGTCAAGAATTATTTCTACTAATGAGAAGAGAGATTATAAACAGTTCTCTTCAACTCAAACAAAAGATAAAAAAACGCGTAATAAATCTAAAAGAGAAGATCTTAGAGTAAAAGATTTTGAGGAAACTAAATTATTAAATTTCTATAATATTACAGGAATTCGTTTTCAAAATATAGCTGCAAACGATGCAATAATTTCTTCTAAATTGACTGAAATGCTTAAACAAGGATGGGACTTGTCATTTGTAACGAGTGCAGTTGAAAGTGATGCTGGTGAAGGAGATAATAAAGGAATATTTATTACTCGATATATATTTAAAAGAATTATTGAGTAATGAAGCTGATTTTTGCAACCCACAATAACAATAAACTTAACGAAGTACAGCAATTATTACCTGAAGGAGTTACATTGTTGGGTTTGTCAGCTATTGGCTGTACAACTGATATCCCAGAAACAGGTATTGCTCTAAATGAAAATGCCATCTTAAAAGCTGATTATGTTACAGAACATTATAATTATGATTGTTTTGCGGATGATACAGGTTTGGAAGTGGAAGCTATAAATGGTGAGCCAGGCGTGTATTCGGCTAGATATGCGGGAGAAACTAATGATGCTGAATTAAATATACAAAAGGTATTGAAGAATCTAAATGGTAAGTTAAATAGAAAAGCACAATTCAGAACGGTGATTGCATTGAACCTGAAAGGAGAGTGTCATATTTTTGAAGGAATCTGTAAAGGTGAAATTTTAGTAAAAAAACAAGGAGATTCAGGTTTTGGTTATGACCCGATCTTTAAGCCTGATGGTTTTGATAAATCCTTTGCTGAAATGAGCCTAGAAGAAAAAGGAACAATCAGTCATAGAGGAATAGCAATGCGGAAACTAATT
>CAYRZY010000006.1:0-12642 GCA_964428855.1 uncultured Flavobacteriaceae bacterium | reverse complement strand
GATTTAGCGTTTGAAAAACCAACTCCTATACAGATTGAATCATTTCCTGTAATTCTTTCAGGAAAAGACATGGTAGGTATAGCTCAAACAGGTACAGGTAAAACTTTCGCCTATATGCTGCCAATTTTACAAGAGTTTAAGTTCTCTAAACAAGTTCACCCAAGGGTATTGGTAATGGTACCTACTCGTGAATTGGTGATACAAGTTACTGAAGAAATTGAAAAGCTTGGTAAATACTTAACCATTCGTGTTGTTGGTGTGTATGGAGGGGCAAATATAAATACACAGCGACAAGCTGTTGCTCAAGGTACTGATATCATTGTAGCTACCCCTGGACGTTTATATGATTTAGTACTCAGTAGGTCATTACAATTAAAATCAATTAAAAAACTAGTGATTGATGAAGTAGATATCATGTTAGATTTGGGGTTTCGCTTTCAATTGACCAATATTTTTGAATTGTTGCCTAACCGCCGTCAAAATATTATGTTTTCTGCGACAATGACTAATGAAGTAAGTGCTTTGATTCAAGACTTTTTTATAGCACCAACAACAGTATCAATAGCTATTAGCGGTACACCTTTAGATAATATTTCGCAGTATAGCTATTCTGTTCCAAATTTTTATACCAAAGCAAATCTATTACTTCATTTACTTAATGATAAAGACCTATTTAATAAGGTATTAGTTTTTACTTCAAATAAAAGAAGTGCTGACAGGTTATTTGAAGTTTTAGATGAGTATTTTGGATATGAAATAGCAGTAATACATTCTAATAAAACGCAGAATTATAGAATTAGATCTATAGAAAATTTCAATAAAGGAAAAACTAGAGTATTGGTAACTACAGATGTGATGTCTAGAGGGTTACACATCGATCATATTTCACATGTTGTGAATTTTGACACTCCAGCTTTTCCTGAAAATTATATGCATCGTATTGGTAGAACCGGACGAGCAGAGCAGGAGGGAACCTCATTGTTGTTTTATACAGAAAAAGAGCAAGAAGACAAAGAAGTTATTGAAGATTTGATGGACATGAAAATTTCAGATATAGATTTTCCTGAAGAAGTAGAAGTTTCAACTCGATTAACACCAAGTGAACAACCTAAAGATACTGAGCCTCGATCTGCATACAAAAAGAGAGATGAATCATTAGGTTCTGGCTTTCATGAAAAAAGTGATAAAAATAAAAAAATCAATCAAGGCGGTTCATATAGACGCTTAATTGCCCAGAAATATAAGAAACCTAAAACTAGAGGGGATAAGAATTATAATAATCGTAATAAGAAGAAATAATAAGAGAGCCACTTAATAACCTGTATTCTATGATTAAAAAAAGAATACTGGTTAATAGATTATGAAAGAAAAATTATTTGTTTATGGTACTTTAGGTCCTGGTCGTCCAAATGAACATATTCTTAAGGATATTGGAGGCTCATTTGAGAAAGCAAGTGTGAAAGGAATATTATATGATGAAGGATGGGGAGCCGAAATGGGTTACCCAGGAATAAAACTCGATTTGAGAGGAGTTAAAATAGAAGGATTTTTGTTTAGTTCATATAAAATAAATGAACATTGGTCTGAACTAGATAAATTTGAAGGGAATGCATATAAACGTATATTAACCACCGTTGAAATTAAAAACAAAACTAATGTAGAAGCATTTATTTATGTCCTAAAAGGAGTTATTACCTAAACCTACAGTAGGTAATAATATTATTTCACTTTTAATAAATACTGTTTTTTTTATAAAATTTAACGAAAAAAAAATTTATAATTTTTCATATAAATTATTTAATCTCATTTTTTTTAATAATAATTTTTTGTAATCCTATAAAAGGCTGTATTTTTGCAAGCATACGAAAAGGAAAATATGTCAGAATCAGCAATAGAATTGCAAGAAATAAAAACAGGAAAAGAGCTGTATAGCTACCAAAAAGGAGCTATTAGTCAGATTTTTAAAAAGTTTGAAACAGCCGCTGAAGATCATCATTTATTGTATCAGCTACCAACTGGAGGTGGTAAAACTGTCATTTTCTCTGAAATTGTTCGCCAATATTTAAAGCATCATAATAAAAAAGTGCTGGTAATGACGCATCGTATAGAGTTGTGCAACCAAACTTCTGCAATGCTGACTAGTTTTGGAGTAGAGAGTAAGGTCGTAAATAGTACTGCTAATTTAGACGATCAAGAGCGTTATAGCTGTTTTGTAGCGATGGTTGAAACCTTAAACAATCGTTTGAACGATGACAAGCTTGATATTTCTGATATCGGATTGGTTATTATAGATGAAGCTCACTACAATTCTTTTACCAAACTATTTAAATTCTTTGAGAATTCTTTTATTTTAGGAGTGACGGCAACACCATTGAGTTCTAATAAAGAACTGCCAATGAAAGATAATTATGATGAGTTAATTGTTGGTGAAACTATAGAATCACTTATTGAAAATGAATTTTTGGCTCGGGCTGAAGTTTTTCAGTATGACATGGGGTTAACTTCTCTTGAAATTGGGTCAAATGGAGATTACACTGTTAAATCATCAGAAGACCTATACACAACTAACAATATGTTAGATAAGCTATTGCATTCTTATGAAAAACATTCTAAAGGTAAAAAAACTCTAATATTTAATAACGGAATTAATACATCTGTTCAAGTATATTATACCTTTAAATCTGCTGGTCACCCCATAGCACATTTAGACAATACAGCAACAAAAAAACAACGTCAAGAGACTTTACAATGGTTTAGAGAAACACCAAACGCTATTTTGACTTCTGTTAGTATTTTAACTACAGGTTTTGATGAACCAACAATAGATACTATCATTTTAAACAGAGCCACTAAATCTTTAACTTTATATTATCAAATGATAGGTCGTGGTTCTCGTATTTTAAAGAGTAAATCTTCTTTCTCTGTGATTGATTTGGGTAATAACTGCCATAGATTTGGCCCTTGGGGAGCAGATTTAGACTGGCAAACCATTTTTAAATTCCCTACTTTCTTTGTTGATAAATTATTAAGTGATGAAGACTTAGAAGATAACTTTAAGCATGAAATGCCTGAAGAAATTAGAGTAGAGTTTGCAAAATCAGAAGAAGTTTATTTTGATATAAAAGAGACTTATATTTCTGCAACAACTCAGGGTATTTCCTCTAAAGTTGTATTAGAAAAGTCTATAGCACAACATGGAAGAATCTGTATTGAAAACAGTGAAGATGTCTTTGATGCTTTGATTTTGGCAAAACTTCTTAATGAAGATATCGACCATAGAATACACAGTTATGCAAAATGTATTAGTAAGAGTACCAATAATTTTTTGCGTTGGTTAAAAGAGGATTATCAGAAAAAATTAAACACTTATTTACGTCAAAATTTTGATACGGTATTTGAAGAAATTAATGGATTCCCTCCTCCTGAAGATGATGAGTAGATTACCATTTAGCGATTACGACTTCTCCAAACCCGCCTGCTGGTGAGTCAAGGAAGAGATAAAAAAGTAATCCAGCCTACGGTAGGCAAATCCTTTAAATTAAAAATTCCAGACTAGAATTCGACTTTTTTTATTGCCTTGAGACATTTCTATAATACGATGTGTGGCTTTTAGTTTATTCAATTGCTTTATCAATTTAGGTAAGTTTTCTTTTTTTGAAACCAAACTAGTAAAAACCCCAACTTGTTTTGAAAAATCAACACTTTGCTTAATCATTCGTTTTAAGAATAGAGCTTCGCCACCATTACACCATAATTCATTGGCTTGACCACCAAAATTGAGGGTTAACTCAGTTGATTTCCCTAAATTCATTAATTTTCTCAAAGTTCCTTTTGTCGCTTCATCTTTTGAGGTATGAAATGGCGGATTACACATGGTGAAATGAAAATATTCTCCATCTTTTATAATTCCTTCAAATAGGTTTGAATTGTTTGGTTGATGGCGGATTTCAATCTTCTCTAAGAGCTTAGAATTACTCTCAACATTATTTTTTGCAGCAATTACAGCATTTTTATCAATATCACAACCCACCATTTTCCATTGATACAATTGAGCACCTAAAATAGGGTAGATGCAATTAGCACCTACACCAATATCTAATCCTTTAATTTGACCTTTTATAGATTCTTCAGTTAGCACATCAGCCAAATGATGAATATAATCTGCCCTTCCAGGGATGGGCGGACAAAGATATCCATCAGGGATATTCCAATTCGCCAATCCATAATGATGGATTAGAATGGCCTTATTCAAATGTAAAACAGCAATAGGGTTAGAGAAATCTATAGTTTCTGTTCCATATTTATTGGTAAAAACAAATGATTTCAAATCTGTATGAGCAAGTGTAAGTGCTCTAAAATCATAAGATTTATTATGGATGTTGTTTGGGTGCATATTAGCAACAAAGATACAGTTGATTTGTAGATTTAATCTCTATTTTTGTTTTTAATAAAAATCATAATGGCATTAACACGTAAAACAATCCTTCTTGTACTAGCCTTTTTTGCTATTTATGTCATTTGGGGCTCAACATATCTTTTAAATAAAGTTGCTGTAACAGAATTGCCTCCAATGTTTTTAGCATCTATCCGATTTACCATTGCAGGAGTATTGATATTTATTATCGCCAAGTTTATGAAGTTGTCTTTGTCAATCACAAAAAAACAACTGATTAATTGTGTTATCGCTGGTTTTTTATTTCTTGTGTATGGTAATGGCGTATTTGTTTGGGCACTACAATATGTTGACAGTGGTTTTGCAGCATTAGAGGCTTCAACTCAACCATTATTTATATTAGTTTTAATGCGAATTATTGATGGAAAAAAAATACAAGCAAAATCAATACTTGGCATATTATTAGGACTATTAGGTCTTTACTTATTGATAAGTCAAGAACAAATTATTTTTCGAGAAGGGAGTGTAAAAGGAATATTGATGATATTTACTTGTGTTTTAAGTTGGAGTTTAGGGAGTTTCTTTGTTGCTAAAGCTGATTTACCTTCTAACTTTTTTATTAGTTCAGGCTATCAAATGTTGTCAGCAGGAATTATTTTATGTCTTGCTAGCCTTGTTTTAGGTGAAACTTGGGTCTCACCAGCACTTTGGAGTTCTTCAGTTCAGCTCACTATGTTTTTATTGATTGTGTTTGGTAGTATTATAGCTTTTACGTCGTTTAATTATTTATTAAAAGAAGTCTCTCCTGAAAAAGTAGCTACATTTTCTTATGTAAACCCAATAATAGCATTGTTATTAGGATGGTATATTTTACATGAAAAACTGACACTACAATCTATTATTGCAGCATTTATCCTCTTGTTGGGAGTGTATTTTATCAATACAAGAAAGAGAGATTTATAGACTTTTTATTATATTTGAAATAAAACTTATGAAACATTATCTTCTAACTTTAATTATTTTATTCTTTTCTGTTTATAAATTAACTGCTCAAATTGAAAAAGAGCAAGATTGGACATCTTATGTTCAGTCCATTAATATTACTAATTATATAGGTTTTGAATTTAGAGTTTCAGCAGCCATTAGAAAAGAAAACTCTCTTACGCAAAACGGATTTGCCGCTCTATGGGTTAGAATTGATATAAATAATAATGAAGTTGGTTTTTTTGAAAATGAAGCAGGAGGAAATAATTTAACGGATAAATGGGAACGGTATCAAATTGAAGGGATTGTTGATGAAAATGCTAAACTATTGAATTTTGGTGCTTTATGTCAGGGTAATGTCAAAGTTTATTATGACGATTTTAAAGTGGAAATTAAGAATAAAAATGGTGAATGGAAATCTTTGAAAATTAATAATTCAGGATTCGAAGAAGATGTAATTGCTAACAGAATTGATAGATGGAGTGAAGGAATTGATTCTTTTGTTGTTACGATAATAAAAGATTTTTCAATCAGTTATAGTACTGAAAAACCATATAAAGGAGAAAAATCTTTACGTATTTTTAGTGAAAATATTAAATGATTATATGATAGTAATTATATAATCTCCAACAGCTATTTTATGACCTTTTACCAACTTATTCCTAACTCTGGTTTCAATAGTACCATTTACAGAAACTTCATTGTTTTGAATGATTATTTTGGCATGACCGCCAGTTTGGGCAATTCCTAATACTTGTAATAATTTATTTAAAGGGATAAAGTCTTGTCCGTTTTTTAATTCAAAATTCTGTTCAGTCATCGATTTTAATAATTTAATAGAGACTGCAAACTTACGTTAATTAATGGTTGTTACCTTAGTTACATAGTATTGTTAATTATAATATAAATTTGTCTTTTAAATATTTAATATGAAAGATTATCTCAATAAATGGACTATTCAACGTGTGATTCAATTAGTCATTGGAAGTTATTTTATATGGAATTTTATTGAAGCTGATGGTAAGCTTTCATTAGCTTTTGGTATAATCATGTTATTTCAAGCCATTTTCAATGTGGGTTGTTTTAGCAGTAAAGGATGCTCAACAACTACAACCGTAAAAGCTGAACCTTTTGCAAAAGACATTAAGAAAATTAACTAAACTATCAATTAATCAATTTAAAATCACAAGAATGAATTTATTTTTAAAATTAACTGCTTTAAGCGTAATATTATTATTTCTAGGATGTAATGACGATGAACCTGAAGAAATAGTACAACGAGAATATGGTGTAGAGGGTAAACATGAAATCACTTCGTTTACAGCTGATGATTATGACTATTCAACAATTTATTATCCTAAAGATATCGCTACTATGGATCATAAATCACCGCTTGTTTTTTTTGCATCTGGTTGGTATGGTAACCCTGTAGCTTCAGTACAATATGAATCATTAATTAAATTTATAACTAGCCATGGTTATACTGTTGTATATACCTATGAAGGTGCAAAAACAAATGCATCTTATTCAATTAATGGTTATAATAAGATTCTTGAAAAAACTTTTGTGAAAGATAATATTTTACAATATGTTGATACAGATAAAATTGGTGTAGTGGGTCATTCTGCTGGCGGAGGTATCATTTTTAAAATATTAGATTATTATAGTAAAGAAAAAAAGTATGGTAAAAATGGCCGTTTTTTGATGGGCTTAGATCCTTGGTATGCCTTTGAAATGAATAATGAAACTATGGAAAGCCTACCATCTAATACGAATCTTGTATTTATCAAGTTTGGAGAAGGAGGTAATAATAAAGAAGATGGTACAGATGCTAGAATTCCTTTAACAGAATACTATTTATTAAAATCTATTGATGATGCTAAGAAAGATTATCAGGTTTATGATAAAGAGAATGCGAATCATGGTTATCCAACAGGCTCAAGGTCATATACACAGATGCAAGGTGTTTTAAGACCTTTAGATGCTTTATTAGATTATACTTTTATAAATCAGTCTGAAGCTATTCGAAAGATTGCTTTAGAGAATGGTAACGATGATCCTTATGCAGATGGAAAAGGAATACAGGTAATTTTAGATTCGTATAAATATCCTTGCAATGGTGCTAAAACTCTTATAGATTACTGTGCAATTGCTCCTTAAGGATTCTCATTTTCTGTAAAATTCAAATCCAATACATTAAAATTATTAGCAGCTTTTACTAGTAGGGTAGAACCTATGGCTTCAAATAGATGGTTTGTTTTTAGTATAAATTCAGCCTGTTTTTCAATTTGATAATTAGGGATTCCCAATAATGTCAAATTGGTAGTTTTAGATTGTTGCTTAATAATATCATAAAAAGGCTTTTGCTCAACGGCATTGTTGATGATTTTTATTTCAACATTTACACGTAAATCTTCAACTAATTTTGCAATTTTTGAACGGATCAATTCAGTATTTATATTGTTATTATTTACATATAGCACTCTAATATTTGTATGGTTCCATTTTGATGAAGCAATGATAAATCGAGCTATATTCAACATCATTTCAGCATTTTTACTGTCTGTTTCTCGCCACCATAAGTCAACAGTTTCATAATTCCCAAATTTTGTAGTTTTATCAAAATCTAGATACAGTAAATTATAATCTAAATACAATAAGGTTTCTGTCATTTTAGCATATTCTACAGAACTTTCTAATCCTTTTGGCCATCCCATCATTACGGTATTAGGTTCAACACCAGAAAACCCAAATGTAGAGGCAATATTGGTGATACCAGTATAAATATTGTCAACTTTTAACTGTCTTGCAAAAATACCAAGTTCTTTAAAACTATCGTCTCTAACAATTTGTTCTGTTTTTCGTAAAGGTGGTTTGTTGTTATCCTTATCTAAAATCAATTTAAAATTGGTTACGATTCCTGTACGTCCAGATACAGTTTTACCAAGTTCTAATAAATACGATTGATGCTCACTTTTACCACTAAAAAGAATGATATTCGGATTCCAATTAGAATTCTTATCAGTTTCGTTATCTATTCTTTTCAAACCCTTATTGACTACATTTTCCCAAACGCTTCGCCAAACATCATTAGATTGTATGTGTACTTCTTTTCTTTGCAACCAAAAGTACAAACTTCCAACAAGTGCCAATGCTCCAAACATGGCAATCATATCTAGTTTAAACATCACTCCAAAACAAGCCACAAAACCCAATAAGCCAATCCACCGTTTGATTTTAAAAGTAGGTTGAAAATCAGGATTCGCCCAACTTTCTAAGAAATATGAGATATTAATAAAGCCATAAGCTGTCAGGTAAAACATAGAAACTACACGAGCAATAACATCTAATTCCCCTATTAAAATACCCGCCTCAGCAATAATAAAAACTAGGAATAAAGCATTGACAGGTTCGTTATTTTCTCCTTTACCTAACCCAAATATCTTAGGTGTTACTTTATCGATAGACATGGCTTGTAAAATTCTTGGGCCACCAAGAATTCCGCCTAAAGCAGAAGATAGAGTTGCTCCCCATATTCCTGCAACCACAGCAGGGGCAAATAAAGCCATTTTCATTAAAATATTAGTATCATTTTTTAATACTTCAGTATTGATGTTATAAGCCATAAAAACGGCAAGTACAAGATAGACAACCAATCCGAATCCAATAGCAGCCAGTGTTCCAGAAGGAATTGATTTTTTAGGATCTTCTAAATCTCCACTCATGGCAATACCAGCAGTAAAACCAGTTACAGCAGGGAAAAATATAGCAAAGACGACTTCTAAGGATACAGAATCTTGGGTTGAAAATAATGGTACCGTTTCTGGGGCAAAATCACCAGTCCCTAAAAAGATAGAAATTAAAGATATAACAATGGCTGCTAGAATAAAGAATTGAGCTTTCATGGCAACAGAAGTACTTATTAAAGCCAAGGCTGTTAATGCAACCAATGCAATTGTACCTGTAATTCTAAAGGCATTTACAGACATTCCAAAGCCAAAATAACCATTAAAACTTTCAGCAAAACCAATCAAGTACAAAGCTATAGAAAATGCAGTACCAACATATAGAGCAATACCGATTGATCCTCCAATAGGAATTCCCATACTACGAGAGAGTACATAATAAATACCACCAGCACCAATTTTTTTGTCAGTTGCAACAGAAGACACGCTTAAGCCAGTAGTAACAGCAATAACATGAGCTATTAAAATGATTCCAATAGCACCAATTAATCCTGCATTACCAACAACCCACCCCAAACGCATGTACATAATTACGCCTAAAATAGTTAGAATTGAAGGTGTGAAAACACCTGCAAATGCACCGAATTTATTTTTCCCTGCCATGAATTACTTGGATTGGTAGAATGCTTTAAATTTTAGGGAGTGAATATAGAAAATCTTTTTTAATCTAAAGAATTCTTCAATACATAACGTCTATCCCGACTGTCGCTGAAAAGATTATCTTTTCACCTCTTCCCTGCCTCATCAGCAGGCGGGTTTGAAGCTAAACACAATTTTATGGTGAGACAAATTAAAAGTATCATAACTAGAATAGGGAATAATCCTTTAATAAAAACAGGAAAAACCCTGTAGTAGTTTATTTTATATAAATTACCTTTGTGTAAATCAGAGATTTAGGTGAGTATAAAAAAATCTTTAGAATTTTATTAGAATTGTAGGTTTAATTTGACAAAATTTAATTGTTTTATGAAACGAGTAACTAATAATTATTACAACCAAAGAAGTGACTAACCCACCTGTCTGTGTGGCAGGTAACGAACAGTCTAGTCCCGAGACTTAGGGAGTCGAGATGATCGTTAAAGAAAATAAATATGAACAAATGAAAAAGACACTATTATTCCTCATAAGTTTTATGAGCATGTTTTTAGTTGCACAAACAAAAACTCTGTATGAAGATGATAAGGGTGTCATTGTTTACTGTAAAATTCAAAAAACTAATGAAACTACCACATGTAAAGGCAGTAGCAACTCAACAAAAAAAATAAATATTTGGAAAGTAACCTTAGGTATTGAAAATGGACATTCAGCATCTATTGTGCCAAGAGGTGTTGGTATTGCAGATATAAGTGTGTATCCAAACCCCATCAAGCCCTATTCATATGAGTATTGCAATTATGAGTATGTGAAAAACTATGAACCTAATTCTACTCAACGACATTTAGATCAATCTTTGTATGTATGGCCGATTTTAGACTATAAAATTGAGGAGATTAGACCAAGAGAATCTATTACCAATACTACTTATCTTTATCTATACGAAGGACAACAACCAAAATTAACCAATTGGGAATTTTTAGGTTATCGCTTAAAAGATGATTTTGATGCGAATGGCGACCCCATATTAATTGACATGAAGGCTGACAATGCCACTCTAGCTTCTAAAACTACTGTTATTAGAGATGATAAATTGACGGAAGAAGATACTATAGAAGTAGTGCCTAAGGATTTAAATTCAATCGAAATTAATTCAGTAGATGCAGATAAAACAGTTGAAAATTCAATAGCTACCAATGAATTGACAATTAAAGAAGTGGTAAAAGATAGTGAAGAAGTTGTCATTGAAGAAAAGATAAGTGAGCCTGAATCAATTAATGTGGTTGATAAGGATATTGCAAGCGAACAAATAGTAGTACAAGAAACAACAATAACTGAAAAAAATACAGATTCAATTGTTATTAAAGAAATTACACCAAAAATTGAAACTGAAACTGTAAATATTAATGATTGCCCCGGAGATAAATCACTTAAATATAGAAAAAAGTCTGATGCTGCTTCAGAAAGTGAAGAACAAAAAGCATATAGCTGGTTGGCATTGTATTATTCATATGTATGCGAATGTGAATCTGGCTCGCAAGACTCAGATCAATTGGTTGCGGTAATTAATAATGTAGTAGATAGTTTTATGTCTAATACAAAAGGAAAATATGGTGAAATCCCCAAAGTTAAAAAATGTAAAGCTCCAGTTGAAAGGTAGTTATTTATTCATGATTTCAAAATGAGTCATAAAATTAAGAATATTCAGCTTGATAAAGGAAAGCTAAATATTCTAAATCAGCCTGAAATGAGTGTTAATTATTTTTTACTAACACTTAGGAGGAAAAGTTTTCAGAAGTCCCTCTTTATAAGATATTGCAAATGGTATTTCTTCTAAAGTACAACGAGGCTCAATAGTAAATCGAAGCCTTCCGAATACTTCAAAATCTTCTTGTGATTTTATCTCTAAAGGCAGTTTATAGCTTGTGTCTACTCTAACCCAATTTACAGTGCCATTTACAAAAGGATGAGAGTCAACCTCTTCGGTTGAACGAGGTGTTTCTATGATATTATCTTTAAAACCCAGATGCGTATAGCTTCCTAAATCTATATAAAGCTTCCCTTTAAAATCTCTTTCAGCAAAAGGTGATATATAGTGAGAACCGTCGTGTAGTTCAATAGCAACCATTAAACTATATGTATTGTCTTTTGCTTTTTCAATATCAAAATGTAGTGTATAATCTTCATCCTCTATGGTAAACCCTTTAATAATTTCAGGTTTCTCTATTTTAACGATTTCTAGACTTGTTATCGTTTGTTCTTGACTTGTACCAAAAGAGATGCCTAATAGTACTAATACGAGTGTTGCTAACTTGTTCATTTTCTGATTGTTTTTAATTATTTTATTCAACGGTAAAACTAATTAGACATTAGAGAAAATATGTCAAAAAAATGTAAAAGAAGTGTCAACAGTTGTAAAAAGTCATAAAATTGTAGGTTATTTACATAATTATGAACATCAATATCACAAATTTATTTAGAAGCTTAGCCATTCTAGTTTTTTTTACTTGCATGTGGTCATGCTCAAAAGAGCCTAACAAAACGGTTTCAGAAGTTGTAAAAGTTTCATTGCGTAATGTCGGACACCAATTATTGTTGACCAATAGAGATTCTACATCTTTGGTGAAACCTGTATTGGCCCTAGAAGAATTAAAATACCAATTGTCTTTTGAGAATGAATTATCTATTTATCCAGACAGTTTAGTGACTCTAATTAAAAGCAGTTTTTATAAAGCAGATTTACCAAAGTTTTATTTAGTTGAAGTGATTAAGTGTAAGGATAATGAAGTCGCTTATAGTTATGAAATGAAGCAAAACAAGGAAAAAGGAATTATCCCATGTAAAGGAAGGAGATTACAAAAAGGATGCTATTTGATTAACATTCGGTTTACAAAAGGGCTTGAGCCACCTAAAAGTTACTCATGG
>CAYRZY010000005.1:22413-30357 GCA_964428855.1 uncultured Flavobacteriaceae bacterium | reverse complement strand
TAAAACGCTAATTGCTGATTTTTTACAAATAATTAACATTATATTTAGTAATATTACCCCTTTCCTTTTCGTTATTAATGAATCGGAACTTACTTGTTCTATTCAATGTATAAAAAAAGGATATTAAAATATGCACTAATCACACTATTAGCACTTGCAATAGTATTTGGTCTATTTTTAACTTCAGTTTATTATGGGGCTTTTGGTAAGATACATACCACTCAAGAATTAAAAGATTTTAAAAATCATACTGCTACATTGATTTTATCTGAAGAAGGGCATTTACTAGGTAAATTCTTTTCAGAGAACAGAACCAATGTGAAATACGAACAAATACCTAAACATTTAATCGATGCCTTAGTCGCTACTGAAGATGCTCGCTATTTTGAGCATGAGGGTGTGGATTCTCGTAGTTTACTACGTGTCCTTTTTAAAACCATCCTTTTTAAGGATAAAGGCTCAGGTGGTGGCAGTACCATCAATCAGCAGTTAGCAAAAAACATGTATGGCAGAAATAACCACGGTGCATTAAGTATACTTGTCAACAAAAGTAAAGAAGCTTTTTTAGCCTATCGATTAGAAAAAATTTATAGCAAAGAAGAAATCCTAACCTTGTATTTAAATACAATCCCTTTTGGGGAAAACGTTTTAGGTATTGAGGCTGCATCTCGTCGTTTTTTCAACAAGTCTATTGATAAAATTAAAATTGAAGAAGCTGCTGTATTGGTAGGAATGTTAAAGGCTAACACTTATTACAATCCGAGATTACACCCTGAAAATGCACTCAAAAGAAGAAATACAGTATTGTTTCAAATGGAAAAATACGAGTATTTGAAAAAAAATAGCTTAGACTCTTTACAGAAATTACCTTTACTACTCGACTATGCAAATTTCAAATCAGAAGGCCCTGCAAATTATTTTTTACAAAAAGTAAAAACTGATGCCCATAAAATTTTAACAGATTACAATAAGGCTAAAGATACAGATTACAACATCCATAAAGATGGATTGATAATTACAACCACATTAGACATATTCTTGCAAAAGCATGCTTTAAATGCATTCAAAAGTCATTTGAGTGTGATGCAAAGTCGTTTACACAAACAATATAAAAGTGGTAATTCAAGCAAAGTATTGAATAAATTAGTCTTAAAAGAGCTTAAGAAATTAAAACTATCTGAGAAAGCAACCGAAAAGAAAAAAAGAGAATTATTTGATTGGAAAGGTTTTTATACAGACTCAATAAGTCTTAAAGATAGCTTAAGGCATTCATTATCGCTATTACACGCTGGTTTATTGGCCTTAGACCCGCAAAATGGGGCAATAAAAACATGGGTAGGAGGCATTGATTTCAGAACCCAGCCTTACGATCAAATTTTTGCCCAACGTCAAGTTGCTTCTACTTTTAAACCTATACTTTATGCTGCTGCATTAGAGCAAGGCATCACACCTTGCTCCTATTTAGATAATAAACCTATAATCATATCAGATTTTGGCAATTGGCAACCACGAAATTATGACAATTCTACAGGAGGAAATTATTCTATGGCTGCAGCTTTGGCAAAATCAATGAACATACCTACAGTCAATTTATTTTTAAATATTCCTTTTAATAATTTAAATAATTTATGGAAAAAATTAGGTTTTTCGCAAGAACTGGTACGTAAACCTTCAGTAGCTTTAGGCACTGCCAATGCAAGCATTTACGAACTAGCCAGAGCTTATAGTGCCTTTGCAAATGGAGGATATTATATAAAGCCTCAAAGTATTATTAATATAAAGACAGCTGATGGTAAAATTATTTACAGTAATAAATTATTAAAATCAAAAAAGAGGGTGATTAGTAACAAAACATCTCAATTACTCACCAAAATGTTACAAAAGGCTATAAATGAAGGTACGGGAAAGTCGCTTAGAAGTAAGTATGAAATTAACATCCCTTTGGCAGGAAAAACAGGAACATCACAAGGATATGCTGATGCTTGGTTTGCCGTTTACACACCAAAATTAGTTATGGTAACAAGGGTTGGTGCTGCTTCTCCAACTATTAAATTTAATTCAGGACGAAATGGATCAGGAAGCAGGTTGGCATTACCTCTTGCGGGTAAAACACTAAAACCTATTCAAAAAAAATACAGTGCTCCTTTTTTAAAATTACCAGAAATGTTTGCTGATGCTTTAGACTGTGAAGATTATTTAGAAGATTCTAGCTTTGAATTATTTTTCGAAAACTTCTTTAAACAGAATACTGCATTTGACAAAATACAACGTAAAGCTGAGCGAAAAGCTAGAAGACAACAACGCAGAGCACAACGAAAATCTAGAAGAAACAACTATAATTAAACTTTTATTGTATATTTGTAATTCCCTATTTTTTGAAAACAAATTTTAAACTTGTTATTTTTAGGGTACTAAAGTATTTTATTAAGGCGAAATTAAATGCAATCTAATCTTAAAAAAAACGCTATGATTAAAAAATTACCTATATTTTTATTATTACTTTCTTTAACTTTTTCTGGGTTTTCACAAGGAGAATTAGGTGAAATTTACTGGTATACTTCTCCTGACACAAAAGGATATATCAGTTTTCAAAAAGCAGATTCAATTCAAAATAATAATAAAGCAACAATAAACACAAGTGTAAAAGCTTATTTTGATAATGAATTACTTGATTTCAATCTAAGTACATATTGTGAATCTGAAAAGATGGTAAATGCTACGAAATTTGTTTTTGATGGCACTATAGATGGCACAATAGATCCTGTATCTTTCACAGGAACTAAATTCAAGACTATTAAAAACGATATTTCTTATTGGCATTTTGACGGTGATTTTGCTGACGAATTAGAAACAGATCCTGACTTTCAACGGTATGCGTTTGCAAAATATAATGCGACGCTAAAAATACCTAGCAGAACTATACCTTCTTTTAATTTATGGGCTATCATCCCTAAATTACCTTTTGAGAGAAAAGGAACTTTTAAATTTAATTTATTTGACGAAACTAAATTATATGTAAGAAAAAAGCAAACGGTAAATTACTTAGGTTTTACAAAGCTTAGTATAAACGGAGAGCAAATGAAACTACATAAATTTGTCCATAATGGAAAAGGCATGAAACCTGCCTATTATTGGGTTAATAGTGATAGAGAATTGATACAAGTGCGTTTAGATGATAAATACACTTTTACTTTAACCACCAAAGAAGCAGCATTACAAACTGCAGTAAACGAATAAAAATAAATTCATATAGTATTATCTAACCGAAGTTAAATAAAATTTAGCTTCGGTTTTTTATTCATAAAAATTAATTTAAAGTACTTTTACAAAAACAACCAATGATAGAGATAGGGAAATATAATGAACTTCAAATTTTTAAACAAACTGACGAAGGTCTCATTTTAAAAGATCCGACAGGAGAAGATGAAGTATTGTTACCAACAAAATATTACCCAGAAAATTTTGAAATAAATGATTCACTCTCTGTTTTTGTTTATCTAGACTCTACAGAAAAAAAAGTTGCAACTACACAAGCCCCTAAAATACAACTGTATGAATTCGCTCTATTACAAGTAGCCGCTATTACACAAGTTGGTGCCTTTTTAAATTGGGACTTAGACAAAGATTTACTGGTACCTTTCAATGAGCAAAAATTAGAAATGCTTGAAGGTAGATGGTATGTTGTTTATTTAGATTTAGATGACAAAAATAGGCTCTTTGCAAGTAGTAAAATTGACAGACAATTACAAAACATAAATATAACTGTCAAAGAAGGTGACAAAGTTGACATCATCATTTATCAACAAACAGATTTAGGTTATTCTGTCATTATCAATAATGAACATAAAGGATTGATCTATAAAAATGAAATTTTTACAAAACTCAATATCGGAGATAAATTAAAGGCTTATGTAAAAAAGGTACGTGATGACGATCATATAGACATTTCTTTACAAGCTATTGGCTACAGAAACTTTAATGACAATAATAGTACCATAATCTACAAAAAACTAGTAAGTAATAACGGATCTTTAGCTATCACTGACAAAAGTACACCTGAAGAAATTAAAGCCATGTTTGGTTTGAGTAAAAAAGCTTTTAAAAGATCTATTGGAGCTTTATATAAAGATCGTGTAATTACGATTGAAGAAACGGAAATTAAATTGGTATAGCTACCTTAATTATTGACTGTCTATCAAAATTTCTAAAATATCAATAGCTGCTTTAGAAATTTTTGTGCCAGGTCCAAAAACACCCACAACTCCAGTATCAAATAAAAATTGATAATCTTGTGGCGGTATTACACCTCCTACAATAATCATAATATCTTCTCTACCGTATTTCTTAAGCTCTTCTATAACTTGAGGCACTAAAGTTTTATGCCCTCCTGCCAAAGATGAAACTCCTAAAATATGCACATCGTTTTCTACAGCTTGTTTTGCTGCCTCTTTCGGAGTTTGAAATAAAGGCCCAATATCTACATCAAAACCTAAATCGGCAAAACTAGTAGCAACCACTTTTGCTCCACGATCGTGACCATCTTGTCCCATTTTAGCAACCATAATACGAGGTCGTCGTCCCTCTACCTCAGCAAATTTATTTGCCAATTTGGTTGCTTTTTTAAAGGATTTATCTTCTTTTATCTCTCTACTATACACACCGCTTATTGAATTAATTGTGGCTTTATAACGTCCGAAAACACTTTCTAAGGCATCAGAAATTTCACCTAAAGTTGCACGTTGCTCAGCTGCTTCTATTGCCAAAGCTAGTAAATTTCCTTCACCTGTTTTTGCACAGTTGGTTAATTCTAACAATAAAGCTTCAACCTTAGCGGTATTTCTATTCGCTTTAAGTTGTGTCAATCGCTTTATTTGAACATCTCGAACGGCATTATTATCCACTTCTAAAATATGTAATGGGTCTTCTTCTTTGAGTTGATATTTATTAACTCCAACGATAGTATCTTGACTACTGTCGATTCTGGCTTGTTTTTTTGCTGCGGCTTCTTCAATTCTCATTTTAGGAATTCCCTGCTCAATTGCTTTAGTCATTCCACCTAAACTCTCTACTTCTTCAATCAATTTCCAAGCTTTTTCAGCAATAGAAGCTGTCAATTCTTCAACATAATAAGAACCCGCCCAAGGATCAACCGTTTTACAAATTTTCGTTTCTTCTTGAATATAAATCTGTGTATTTCTAGCAATTCTCGCAGAAAAATCGGTAGGTAAAGCAATGGCTTCATCCAAGGCATTGGTATGTAAACTTTGTGTACCTCCAAAAACTGCCGACATTGCCTCAATGGTAGTTCTTGCGACATTATTAAAAGGATCTTGTGCTGTTAAACTCCATCCACTAGTTTGGCAATGTGTACGCAACGTCAATGATTTTTCATTGTTGGGATTGAACTGCTTTACTATTTTCGCCCATAACAATCTCCCTGCTCTTAATTTGGCTATTTCTTTAAAATGCTCCATTCCAATTCCCCAAAAAAAGGATAATCTAGGAGCAAAACTATCAATATCCATCCCAGCTTCTAAGCCTGTTCTTAAATATTCTAAGCCATCCGCTAAGGTATAAGCCAACTCAATCTCAGGAGTAGCACCAGCTTCTTGCATATGATAGCCTGAAATAGAAATAGAATTGAACTTTGGCATATACTTACTTGTATACTTAAAAATATCAGCAACAATTTTCATAGATTCCTTTGGTGGATAGATATAAGTATTTCTAACCATAAACTCCTTGAGGATGTCATTTTGAATAGTTCCAGCTAAATGTTCAATACTTACTCCTTGCTCTTTTGCCGCTACAATATAGAATGCTAAAATGGGTAAAACTGCACCGTTCATGGTCATTGAAACTGACATTTCATCTAACGGGATTTTATTAAATAGCACTTTCATATCCTCTACAGAATCAATAGCAACACCTGCTTTACCGACATCACCCTGCACGCGTTCGTGGTCAGAATCATAGCCTCTGTGGGTAGCTAAATCAAAAGCAACTGACAATCCTTTTTGACCTGCTTCTAAATTTCTTCTATAAAAAGCATTACTTTCTTCTGCAGTAGAAAACCCTGCATATTGCCTAATGGTCCATGGTCGCCTTACATACATTGTTGTATAAGGGCCTCGTAAATAGGGTACAATACCTGCTACAAAATTTTCATGTCCGAAAATTTGAGCTTCGAGTTTCGGGTTTTGTCCCGAGGCTTCAGGATAAAGTTTTATATGTTGAATGTTCTTTCTTGACATATTTACAACTTTATTTTTCGTATAAATGGATCGAAATTTTCTTCAAAAGGAGTAATAATAGTAATCATAAATGTTTTTCTTTTTGAAGTGATTAAATAAACTGTTTTAAACATTTCATAATTCTCCTTTTCATGATTGTCATTATAGCTATTAAAACGTGTCAACCTATATCTAGCTTTAAAAAATTGCAACCTTTTTTCCCCAAAATAAGTGGCTTTAATTTTATTATGATAAATACCTGTAACTTTTTGATATTTTGCAAAGCTTTCACGTAAATAATAGAGTAATTCAATGGCGTTCCCTTTATTAAAAGGCATGTATGGGAGTGTTTGAATTGAAATTTCACTTGCATATTCCTCACTATAGAAATTATAAAAATTTCCTTTGATGAAACGTTGAGATTCATAAGATTTCTCAAAGTAATACCGAGTTTTTTCATCTTCAATTTGTTTATGAAACTCTCTAATCTCACCTTCTGTCAGCTCTTTAAAACCCTGAGGTAAATAAATTTTAATATTATCATCTTTTAATTTATGATATACACCTACATCTTCAGGTTTAATTAAATTTTTCTCATCAAAACCTTTTTTAGAGGTAAACATATCGCATGAAACAAGTGTAAAGAAACAGATTAAAAAAATTATTTTTTTCATCATTCTTCTTTTAAACGTTCTTGCTCTACCTTTTCTGCCAATCGTTTTGGTAGTATCGGTCTAATTAGTGTTTTTCTTGGCTTAGTTTTTACAAAAGGATATAATTCTAACGCGTCCTTCATTTTATCATCAAGGTTGGGATGTATGTTCGTTCCTAACAACACTTCTTCTCCACTATCAAATTGTTTCTGTTCTTTCAAAGCACTTTCTTCAATTTTACGTTGAATTGTGCCTGCTTGTAATTGTTTTAGAAATCCGCCATTTTTTTCGATATCCTTAAATAATATTAATGCTTTACCGGCTATTTGTTTGGTCAAAGTTTCAATATAATACGAACCATCAGCAAACTGATTAGCTTCTGTAAAATAACTTTCTTCCTGTAAAATTAATAGCTGATTTCTAGCGATTCGCTCTCCAAATTCATTTTTTTTATGATACAAAGCATCATAAGCACTATTAGAAATGACATCTGCTCCTCCTAAAATTGCACTCATACATTCCGTGGTTGTACGCAACATATTCACATTATAATCATACAATGTTTTATTACGCAAACTCGGTTGCACAAATAGCTGTGGTGTTAATTTTAACTCATATTCGTCTAATAACAATTGCCATAAAATTCTAAAAGCTCTTAGTTTGGCAATTTCGAAGAAATAATTACTACCTACTGAAAAATAGAATTGAATAGTTTCTTTAATATCACTTTGAATGACAGCATCATTAAAAAAATTTAAATATTCATTACCATGAGCTAATGCATAAGCAACTTGTTGTACGACATTCGCACCAGCATTTTGATATAAGCTAGCATCTACTGACACTACTGACGTATTATGATTTGTTTTTTTCAGGACTTCTTCTAAAATTCGATAGTCTTCTTTTTGATTGTAAAACCAATTTCCTGTTTTGGTAAAATTCCCAAGAACATCAACATTTAGCGTCACATTTAACTCTTTAGTATTGACAATTACATCTGATAAAAAACTTTCTGACAAAAAATTGAGTTTGAAATGGATTATTAAAGACTCTTCACT
>CAYRZY010000005.1:0-22313 GCA_964428855.1 uncultured Flavobacteriaceae bacterium | reverse complement strand
GCTCTGAGTGACAAGTTCTTTTAAAAGTCCTTTACAATCAAAAGGCTCGTTGGCTTCAAATTGGATAGAGGTTGCTCCTCGTTGTAAAGCATCTTTTGCTAAAAAATTAGCTGTCTTTTCATCGGATATAAAAATAGATTGACAAACAGAAAAGCTCTTTTTTTTGGTTTCAAAAGGTATTTGTTCAAACTCATCTTGATGGTAAAATGGTTTTACTTTTATCCCTTCATTAGACTCCCAGACCAATGCATCATTATAATCAGTTCCTTTAAGATCAAACTGGGTTTTTTGCTTCCATTGTTTTGCAGATACTGGATTGAATTCATTAAATAAAGAATGTTTTTCCATGTTTTTTTAGTTAACAGTAATCATATCTTGCAACACCCCTAAAGTCCCCTCAAGGGAACAATATTTAAGATTACCTTTATTCAACATTACACTTATCGTTTAATTTAAAAGCTAATCTCTAATTAATTTATTCATAATTACTCTTTCTCTATGGTATCGAAATCTATGATATAAATATCTTCATCCTTACGTTTCATTTTATATTCTTCTCTCGCAAATTTCTCAAGAGAATCAGGGTCATTAAGATTGTTTATTATCTTTTTATCATCGCCCATTTCATTTTTGTAGTAGGTATTTGTTTTTTCTATCTTGTCAATTTCTTTATCTAACTCATGATGATTCATATATGAATTTTCATCAAAAAACAGCATCCAAACCAAGAACAATAGAAATATTACAACATATCTATTGCTTAAAAAATTCACCACTTTATGCTCTCTAAACTCTTTAAAAGTCATCTTAATTTATTACAATCTTTCATTAATAATAGTTCTAACTATATCTACCCCCACAGTATTGTATTTATTGTTTGGTATAATAATATCTGCATATTCTTTCATAGGCTCAATAAACTGATCATGCATTGGCTTTAATGTCGTTTGATAACGCTGTAATACCTCAGCCATATCTCTACCTCGCTCTTGAATATCTCGTTTTAACCTTCTAATTAAACGCTCATCAGAATCTGCATGTACAAATACTTTTATATCTAATAAATCTCGCAACTCTTTATTGGTAAAAATAAGTATTCCTTCAACAATTAACACTTTACTTGGGTGTGTTTTAACAGTGTCTTTTGTTCTATTATGTGCTGCAAAAGAATATACTGGCTGATCAATAGCCTCACCTTTCTTTAAGATATTTAAATGTTCTACTAAAAGATCAAAATCTATGGCTCTAGGATGATCAAAATTAATTTTAATTCGTTCATCATACAATAAGTCATCTGTAGCTTTATAATAGGAGTCTTGTGAGATTACTGTAACATCTTGATCGGGCAATTGGTTCAATATCTGATTGACAACTGTAGTTTTACCACTCCCTGTACCTCCAGCAATTCCTAAAATAAGCATATCATTATCAATTATTTATTACACCACAAAGTAAAGAAATATATAACTAATAAATAGGCTTATTTTTTTTGAATAATTTTAAGGATGCCAACATTTTCAACTCCGACATAAATAAAACCATCTGGAGCTTGTTTTACACTTCTAATTCTTCCCAAACCTTCAAACAATTTTTCTCTCTTTATTACTTTATTCTCTTTAAGAATTAATCGTTCTACATACTGAAACTTCAACGAACCTACCAATAAATCACCTTTCCATTCAGGATATTTATCAGAAGAAACTATTGAAAAACCACTCGGAGCAATTGAAGGCACCCAATAAAACAGTGGCTGTTCCATATTAGGTAAGGTTGTGTTTTCTGTTAAAACTGTATCATCATAATTAATACCATAACTAATTTTTGGCCAACCATAATTCTTGCCTTTCTTGATAATATTAATTTCATCACCTCCTTGTGGTCCATGTTCATGAGTCCAAATTACTCCTGTTTCAGGATGTATTGTCATGCCTTGCGGATTTCTATGTCCATAAGAATAAATTGCCGTTTTTGCATTAACTTCATTAACAAAAGGATTATCTGACGGTACCGAGCCATCAGCATTCAAACGATAAATTTTACCACCATCTTTAGAAATATCTTGAGGATTTTCATCTCTACTTCCTCTATCTCCAATAGAAAAATACAAATAACCATCCTTATCAAAAGTAATTCTTGATCCAAAATGATAACCTTTTTTACTATTAGGCGAAGCTTTATAGAGCAATTGTTGTTCTACTAAACTATTATTTCTAAGTTTGGCTCTTAAAATTGCAGTATTTGACCCTGCTCCTTCTCCATCCGCAGAAGAATATGAAATATAAATCCATCCATTGGTTTTATAATCTGGATGCAGTTCAACATCTAACAATCCTCCTTGTCCACTAACTTTAATTTTCGGCAATCCGCTAATGATAGTTTTTATATTATCCTTAAAAAGGATAAGCTCACCAGATTTTTCAGTTACCAATATTCCTCCATCAGGTAAAAAAGCCATTCCCCAAGGATTTTTTACATCAGAAATAACAACTTCAGTAGTGTAATTGACCTGTTCAGGTGTTGCCGCTTTTACAGATGATTCCTCTTGCTGAGTATAAGCTACAACTGACATTAAAAAGACTCCTAATAAAAAAATAGTATGCTTCATGTTTGATAATTTTTATAAAGATAGTGTTTTCCCTAAAATACATATTTCAAATGGATTCCCGTATAGTAATTTAACGGATTTCCAGGGTAATAATATCTTGGTGCTTTACCACCAAAACTACTTGCATTGATTAGTATTTGTGAGACATACACTTCATCAAAAACATTATCAATCCCTAAAAAAGCATTCAAAGATAATTTTTTAAGAAGCTGAAATTTATACCCTACTTTTATGCTTGCTAGATTATACGCATCAGAAAACAGGCTATTACTATCTGTAATGGGAATACTACCCACATGTTGAAAACTAAGAGTACCATAAAGCCCAAAATTTGAATTAATATCAATCCCCATATTAAAAATTTCTGAAGGTACACCTGTTAATTTATTTCCAGAAAAATCCTGTTCCTCATCAATAAATTCTTTAAAAGTAAAGGCATTTAATGTATACGAAAGATAACTATTTACAGAAATCGCTTCTGAATTTATCAAATGATAATTTAAAGATAATTCTAAACCATCATGTCGTGTTTTACCTGCATTTACACCTATATATTGATCGTCAGCAACTCTTTGAGCTACCAATAGATTACGGACAGCTAGCCTAAAAACTGCTAAGTTGAATTGTAATTTATTATCAAATAAACTGCCACGTGTACCAAGTTCAAAGTTCCATCCTGTTTCTGGTTCAATTTCTGTATTTATTTGACCATCTGGCAACAAGGTTTCTGATAAACTTGGCGGTGAAAAACCATGTCCCACACTTGTATAAAGGCTTATCTGCTCTGTAACCAAATGAGAGAGTCCTATTTTGGGAGAAAAAACACCTTTAAAATCATAATCTCCAGATTGATCCGGATTTTCACTAGCAACAAACCTGTCGTCTAAGGTATATGACGTTTTATTGAAATTTAAGCCAACTGAAAGCATTGTGTTTTCATCAAAATGATAATTAGTTTCAAAAAACAGATTATAATAATTACGATTCTCTTTAAAATTTGACAATAAATTACCTTGCACACTACCTGTACCTGTAGGGAAATCTTTATATAAATTTTTAAAGGTTTTAGAGGTGTGATAATCTCTAAAAAACTCTCCGCCTATAGTCCAATCTAATTGCTTTTTAAACAAATTTGTGCTTCCTAACAAACGACTGCGTAAGCCCAAAGCCAACGTATTTTCAGTAAGCACATTAAAGGGTCTTGCTTCATAAGCCTCTCTAAAAGAAGTAAAAATACTAGTTATTTGTTTTACATCCTCTTTGTATTGATGTTTCCATGACAGTCCGAAAACACCTCTTTGTGCATCTTCAAATCCTTTAGATTTTGCCCAAGTAAAAGCAGCAGAAGTTGGCTCGCTAATAAAAGTCTTTTCATTTAATGAGCTTGGTATAAATGCCTTTAAGTCAACATAACTACCAACAAATGAAACTTCATTTTTCTCATTAAAATAATGATTTGAAGTTAATGTAAACGTCTGTCTATCATATTCGTTATTAGCTCTATACCCATTACTATACGTATTACTATAAATAGCTTTCAAACCATTTTTTGAGCCCCCGTGATTTATACTCAAATTTCCTTTTACAAGACCAAAAGAACCTATTGAAAGCTCACTATCTATATGGGTTTTATCAAAAGCTGGTTTTTTAGGTACAAGATGAATTACACCTCCTAAACCCGCACCATAAATACTAGAAGCCGCACCTTTAAGAATCTCTAAACGTGCTATAGCATTGAGTTCAAAATCTTCAATAGTGGTCTCGCCATTTCCTGATGTTAACGGAATATCTTCAAAATAAGCTCTAATTTTGGCTGTACCAAATAAATTTCTAGAACCAATACCTCTAATGGTAATTCTATTTGTATTTAAGGCTCCTGAATGCATATAAATACCCGGTACTTTATTTAATAAGGGTGCTATATTTATGTCGTTTTCTCTTTCTATTTCTCTAGGAGAAATTAGATGTATTGTAGCAACTGATTTTTTAAGTTTTAAAGGAATCTGATTTGTACTAACTAATACTTCATTTAACTCTGTTAATTTTACAGTCAGCTGGATGATTACATACTTTGAATTAATATTCTTTACTATTTTTTCATGATATCCGATCCTTGAAAATTTATAATCATTCAATTTCTTTAAGTTGAATTCACCAACTTTATTTGACTGCACTACAGTACTATCCTTAAGATTTAAAATATGAACATTTTCAAGTGTAGCTCCATTCTCACTGTCAATCACTTTTCCTTTAATTTCATTCTGTGAATAGCCATGTATGCTACTTAAAAATAGCATAATAAATAAAAATACATTTCGGATTATTACCATCAATAAAATAAATATCTTTTCAAAAAACCTCTGCGAAAATACAAGTAATTTTAATTAACAAAAATATTCTACAACCTAAAAATAGTAAATCTTAAAAAAAAGATTTATTTTTAACCCAAAGCCAATATGAATCATCAAAATTTCTCATCAATTTAAAACTTATAAAAATGGAAAAAAATTATTTTAAACAGCACCCAAATAAAGATGGATTTTTTAATGAATATGGTGGAGCTTTTATTCCTCCCCACCTAGAAGTTGAAATGAAAAAGATAAATGATGCTTATTTTGCTATTAGTAAATCTCACAAATTCATCTCTGAATTAAGAAACATTAGAAAACATTATCAAGGCAGACCAACACCCGTGTATCATTGCAATCGTCTTTCTAATAAATATGGCGGCCAAATTTACTTAAAGAGAGAAGATCTAAACCATACTGGTGCTCATAAACTAAATCACTGCATGGGTGAAGCTTTATTGGCAAAGCATATGGGTAAAAAGAAATTAATTGCCGAAACTGGAGCTGGTCAACATGGTGTTGCTCTAGCAACAGCTGCAGCTTATTTCGGATTAGAATGTGAAATTCATATGGGAGAAGTTGATATGGCAAAAGAACATCCTAATGTTCAACGAATGAAAATTTTAGGAGCTACCGTAGTTCCTGTAACTCATGGTTTAAAAACGTTAAAAGAAGCAGTTGATAGTGCTTTTGATGAATATTTAAAAGACCCAATCAATACTATATATTGTATAGGTTCTGTTGTTGGACCACACCCTTTCCCAATGATGGTACGTGATTTTCAACGTGTTGTTGGAATTGAAGCCAAAGAACAGTTTTTTGATATGACTGGTGAATTACCAGATTCTGTTGTTGCTTGTATAGGTGGAGGAAGTAATGCTATGGGAATATTTTCAGCATTTTTAGAAGATACAGAATGTAACCTTTATGGAATTGAACCAGCAGGAAAATCTTTTAAAACTGGCGAACACGCTGCAACTATGACCTTAGGAAAACCAGGTGTTATTTACGGATTTAAATGTTATACTTTACAAGATGACGATGGAAATCCTGCTCCTGTTCATTCTATTGCTAGCGGATTAGATTATCCAGGTGTAGGGCCAGAACATTGCATGTTAAAAGATTTAAAAAAAGTAACCTATGATAGCATTACTGATAAAGAATGTATTGACGCCTTTTTTGAACTGAGTAGATTGGAAGGAATAATTCCAGCTTTAGAAAGTGCACATGCTGTAGCTTATGCTTTGAAATTAGCAAAAAAACATCCTCAACAGTCTATTTTAGTAAATTTAAGTGGACGTGGAGATAAAGATTTAGATTATGTAATTGAAACATTTGGTTTACCCAAATAGGAAATTGAAATTATTAACAAAAAAATACAATTAATTTCCATAAAAAAGTATATTTGTAAACTGAATTTTTCGGGGTGTAGCGTAGCCCGGTTATCGCGCCTCGTTTGGGACGAGGAGGTCGCAGGTTCGAATCCTGCCACCCCGACAAATAAAAAGATTTTATTAGCCGTAGGCGGATAGAATCTTTTTTGTTATATGAAAGTTTGAGCTTGCTCAAAAACTGAAGTGTAATAAAAAAGATTCGCAAACTGCGTAGCAGATTAAAATATTTTATTTGCAACAACCATATTCAGGATCACGAATGAAGTGAGTAATCCACCCTTAAAAGTAGGTCATCTACAAAAAAAACTGTCTTAACGTATTGATATTTACTACAATACACATAACTTATAAAACTATTATTATGTTCGAAGAAAACGGAAAACCATTTACTTATTTAAATACTACTGGGTCTGAATTGAATCAAATGAAAGAAAGCGTAAGCTATCTATTAAAGAATCCTGCAGAAATGGCTCTTAAAGTAGATTATGATGAAATACGTAATGGCTTTATAAAACGAAACCATGATGGCTGTATAGATGAATATTTATTAAATCATATTCTTGGTAATTTTCTATTACGCCCAGAAATTGACACCTTAGTAAACCGTAAAGTATTTCATTTAATTGCTAGAAATTATTTAAGAAATTTTAAAGCCAACAATAATATTGTTTCTTTAAAACTAGCAGTTGCTTAAAAATAATTTTGCGATCTTTTGCATGTCATTATAAACCAAAGAATCATTTATTTTGATATAAAAGCATTGATCTTTTTTATTAAAATCTGGTAAAAATATTTGTTCTTTAGTCAATGACTTTTTTAGTTGGATAATATTGATACTTTTTTCAGGAATCAGTTTAAAAACACTGCTTCCATTTTTTAGTGCTGAAATTTGAAACTTGCCACTTTTCTCAATTAACGATTTGAAAACATCAAATTGTTTCAATGCTTTTGAATACCGTTCAATATAATTGTCAAAAAAATAATTAGCAACAGCTATTTGTTGCCAAGAAGAAGGTAAACCACCACCAAACATTCTACGCTCATTGTGTAAACCCTCAATAAATGCTGTTGAACCTGCTAAAATTGCTCCATTGACTGAATTAAACGATTTATACATAGAAAGATAAACAGTATCAAACAATTTGGTGTATTCCTTAACATCCTTACCAGAAAATATAGCATCAATATAAAGTCTTGCTCCGTCTAAATGAAGAGCAATACCATTCTCTTTGGCTATACTAACAATCTTTTCTATCTCATTAAAAGGAATTCTTTTCAAGCCTTTACGCCTTAATGGAGTTTCTAATGACAAGGCTCCTATAGGTGTTTTTACTTTTCCATTTTTATTGTCATTTATCGCTTCTTGCAAATCATTTAAAGTATAAATAACTTTATTTCTACCCAATGTAATTAAATTAATTCCGCTTAAAACTGTGGCACTATCTCCTGTATCTCTATTGATGTGCGAATCATATTGAACTATTGTTCTTTTTTTAGAAGTACAATGTTTTCTCAATGCAATATGATTTGCCAATGTACCCGTTGGCATAAAAATGGCTTTTTCTTTCCCCAGTGCTAATGCTACTTTCTCTTCAAATTGATGTATCATCCCTCCTAGCCCATAAGAATCTGGTTCAAAATTTTTCTCATGAGAGAGTTGTTCTAATAATTGGGAGTACAATGTCGGCGAAAGGTCTAAACCGTCTCTAGTGAAATTTACAGGTACATATTTATGAAGTAATTCTTCTATATCCTTAGAATTCCCTGAACTCGCTAAACTAACCTTCGGAAGAAAAGGTATTGCTGTGGCTACAGCGGCATTTGTTATAAATTCTCTTCGTTTCATTTTTAGTGTTTATTATTTACCATGAGGATCTAAATCTGGCAATTTTTTACCCTTTTTTAAATAATCATCAAACCATTGTTTGGCTAAAGCATCTACTTCTGAGTTGAACTCAGACAGTCCATGATTCCCTCCTTCAAATAAAACTAAGCGATGAGGGATTTTATTCAACAAAAATGCTTTTGACAAATCTAATGCCATTTCAGGAACCACACGCCAATCAGCGGTACCATGAATCATTAAAACAGGGGTGGTTTTAGACATATTCTCCACTTGAGAAATGGCTGAACGGTCATTTATTGCTTTCGATTTATTTTCTGCATAATTAGGAATGTTTTTATAATAGACAGATTCTATTGTATCCTTTCTTGTCCTAATCCACAAACGCAAATCACTTAATCCTCCGCCTACAACAGCCGCTTTAAACCTATTTGTTTTTGTCAATGCCAAATAAGTCATCATACCACCTCTTGACCATCCATAAATTCCCATTTTTGTAGTATCAGCAGTTTTTAAATTATCGAAAAGCGGAATTAAATTCAACACATCATTCACATCTTTTCCTCCAAATTCTTCTTTCCCTTCTCCCCCATCATTTCCACGATACTGACTCGCAGCAACAACATAACCCCAAGAAGCTACTCTCGCTAAAATAAATACTGCTTTTTTATTGCTTAGTTTACCAAACTCTTTATTTCCACCTCGGTTATATACTACACAAGGGTATTTTTTTTTATTCTTGGGCTGCACCAAATACCCTTTAATTTTTAACCCGTCACTTTCATAAGTTATTTTTTCAATGGTAACTCCATTTAAATATTGAAACTTTTCTTGAAGCTTCCCATCCTTAAAAACAATATTGGAAATAGCGACATCCTTTTTCCAATCGTATTCTTGCCTGTCAATTATTTTTCCGTTTTGAGCATTTAAGTTAAAACTAATCAATAAGACTAAAAAAAAGAGTGTGTTTTTCATTGTTAAATATTTATATATTATCGTAAACTGCTCGTTAGTAATTCTTCTAAATCAATTTCTTTACCATCTAAAATAAGTCTTTTGCTTCCTTTTAAATTGACGATATCTTCTATAGGATTTTTATCCAACATCAAAATATTTGCTTTAAATCCCTTTTTTATTTTCCCGAATTTAAATCCGTAAGCCTCATTAAAATTAGAAGTGCTTGTTGCGATAACCTCTCTATTTGACAGCCCTATTCTACGTAATACTTCCAATTCTTGATGCAAAGAAATTCCTGGCATAGAACCCCAAACATCCGTTGCACTTCCTGATAAATACTGTGCTCCGTTACTATAATAAATCTTTTCTATCATTAATTCTTGCTTTCCTAATTTCTGATACGCTTTTAGCTCTTCAACCGGATAGTTATGTTTTCCTGTTAAGGTATCAGCTGGTCGATTGATGTCTTTTATATCAATAATTTGTGCAACTTTTTCTTTCCAAGGATTCTTACTAAAAGGCATATCTAAATAAAGCAATGCAAAGGTTGGCTGAATGTACGAATTAGAATTTCCTAATCTTTTTGCATGATTTAATAATGACGTATTCGTAGAGTCTAAATTAGTCAACATTTTGTAATACCTCCATTTCGGACTCCCTAAATCATTACTAAAAGGCTCAGCAGCTACTTTTTTAGCCAACGTATCTGGTGCAACATCTAAAGAATAACGTGTCGTATGTACAAAAGAATCTATACCAAGCTCCATTCCTTTTTCATAGCTTGTATAACCTAATTCGCCTATAGTACCCATTCCGTATTTCTTAGCTTCTGTTTGAGCCAATTCAACTTGAGATGGATTTAAACCGTACATAATCAATAAAACTTCTGCTCCGTTTTTAGCATGTTTTTCAATCGTCTTAATAACCTCATCATCAGAAATGGGAGTTTCGCCAACTTCTCTCAACATATGTACATTTGGTGAAGGATTTGAATCGTGGTAAAAAACACCTCTCCGTGAACTTTCAACACCTACAACATCGGTAATACCCATATATAGAAAAGCATTTGCATAATTTTGGTTATTAATTACAGCAAAACCATCTGTCAACCCTGGTGTAATAAACTTACCTGTTGCATCAATAATATTCTTTTGCTCACTTGATATTGTAGCGGCATCAACAATACCAAAAATAGTATCTGCTTTTATTAAGATTGCTTTATTTTGAAGATCATTTGTTGACAATCCGTTATTCGATAAATCTAGGATAGTTCCTCCTTTAATTATAAGATCTACTTCATAAATTTTCGTATTATTTTCTGAACAACTCATAAAAGTTACCACAGAAAAAATTAAGTACGTTAAATAATGTTTCATTATTGAATTTTAAGTCTTGTAAATATAAATTAAAGTTTAATACATTAATAACTTAACACTATATTTTTAACTTTGTAATCAAAACAGAAAGTATGTTAAAACTAAAAATCATTCTTGTCCTTTTTATACTTATCGGATTAACCTCTTGTAGCAGTACAAACTTTACAAAACACCAAAAGCAATACATTACCAGTAAAGGTATTTCAAAACCCATGCGAGTCTATCTGATTACTAACAAAAAAGATTCTATTTTATTAAGAGAGAAAAGTACTTATATAAAACCAAACCCTAAAAATAAAATTTTACAAACATTTTCTAAAAGGCTGATTACAACTGTTAGAGACAGTTCTTCATTAGGTGTCGGTATTGCAGCACCTCAAGTTGGTATTCTTAAAAACATTATTGTTGTACAACGGTTAGATAAAGACAATGAGCCTTTTGAGGTTTATTTAAATCCTATCATAAAGTATTATTCAAAACAAAAACGTCCTTGTCCCGAAGGCTGCCTTTCAATACCTAACAAACGTGAAATTACTTTAGACAGATCGTATGAAATTAGAATAGAATACGACAAACTTGACGGAACACATCATTCTGAAAAAGTAGAAGATTTTGTCTCAGTAATTTTTCAACATGAAATAGACCATCTAAATGGTATTTTGTTTATTGATCACTTATTAAAAGAAAGTAATCAATAAGCACTATAAAAACTAATGATAATCCTATCATAAAAAATGATAAAAACAAACTAGAATAGACTTAAAAAGCTATAAATTTGTAATCAAAATAGAAAATATGTCAGACACTATAGAAAAAATAAAATGTTTAATTATTGGTTCTGGTCCTGCGGGATATGCCGCTGCTATTTATGCAGCTAGAGCTGATTTAAAACCTGTTATGTACACAGGTATGGAACCTGGAGGACAATTAACCACCACCACTGAAGTTGACAATTACCCTGGTTATCCTGATGGAATTGACGGCACTGAAATGATGGAAAACTTCAAAAAGCAAGCAGAAAGATTTGATACTGATGTGCGATTTGGTCTAGCAACTAAAGTAGATTTTAGCGATAAAGTTGGAGGTATTCATAAAGTAACTATTGACGGAAATAAAATTGTTGAAGCTGAATCTGTAATTATCACCACAGGTGCTACTGCCAAATATTTAGGCTTGCCAAGTGAAGAACGCTTAAAAGGCGGAGGAGTTTCGGCATGTGCTACTTGCGATGGATTCTTTTATAGAAACCAAGAGGTTATTGTTGTAGGTGCTGGCGATACTGCTGCTGAAGAAGCGACCTTTTTAGCAAAATTATGTAGTAAAGTTACCATGTTGGTACGTCGTGATGAGATGCGTGCCTCAAAAGCAATGCAACATAGAGTAAAAACTACTAAAAATTTAGAGGTCTTATTCAATACTGAATTGGATGAAGTACTCGGTGATACCGTTGTTGAAGGTGTAAGAGTGGTTAACAACAAAACCAATGAAAAACATGAAATTGCTGTAACAGGAGTCTTTATTGCTATTGGTCACAAACCAAATACTGAATTGTTTAAGGACATTTTAGATATGGATGAAACGGGCTATTTAATTACTGAAGGTAAATCTACCAAGACAAAATTACCTGGTGTTTTTGCTGCTGGTGACGTACAAGATAAAGAATACCGACAAGCTGTTACTGCAGCTGGTACTGGTTGTATGGCAGCTTTAGATGCGGAGCGTTATTTGGCTACACTAGAGTAACAACAGTTTTAATGAACAACCTCGCCCCAAGCCTGCCAGTACAAGCTGGGGTGCAAGGTATATAAAAACTGCAATGAATAATAAATCTTGTAGTTTCCTATTTTAATAATTCTTGCTCTTCCTCTTATCTTAAATTACCCAAGAAAACTCTATAGTAATCTACGATTGATACTCAGCCACAAATTCTTTCACCAATAACATCACATCTTTTTCTGCTGTTTTTGCTGCCAGTTGCACAGCCTCATGCGAAACCGATTCTACCTGTCCTTCTAAGCCTAAATCTGTAATTATAGAAATTCCCAAACAATTCATATTCATATGTTTTGCTACAATAACTTCAGGTACAGTACTCATACCAACAGTATCAGCTCCCATAGCCTTGACCATTACATATTCTGCTGGCGTTTCAAAAGTTGGGCCTTGCAGTGCTAAATAAACACCTTCATGAAGGTTAATTTTATGTACTGAAGCAATCTCCTTAAATTGAGCAATCATTTGTAAATTATAAGGCTCGTGCATATCAACAAATCGAACTCCAAAACGCTCATCATTTGCACCTCGTAAAGGGTGTTCATTCATCATATTGATATGGTCAGTAATTACCATAACATCACCTACTTTAAATTTCGAATTTACACCACCTGAAGCATTAGACACAATCAAATTCTCTATCCCTAAAAATTTAAAAACTCGAATAGGAAAGGTCAATTCTTGCATAGACCATCCTTCATAATAATGAAAACGGCCTTGAAGAGCCACTACTTTTTTACCTGATAATGTTCCGTAAATAAGATTTCCGGAATGTCCTTGTACTGTAGATGTTGGAAAATTAGGAATTTCAGTATAAGGTATACTTTTTTCTATATCGATAATTTGCGTTAAACTACCTAAACCTGTACCTAATACGATTCCGAATTCTGGATTCTCAAATCCTTTATCTTTTAGAAAACTAACTGTTTCTTGTACTTTGTTCCACATAATTAATTATTATTTTATCAAAATCTTTTTGATGTGCTATAAAACTTGTTTCTATTGGTAAATAGTAAACCTCATCATCTACTGCCATAAAACTTCTTATATAATCTTTTTCTGTTGTTAAAATTATTTTTTTAGTTGAATCAAGCTCATCAAATGAAGTCTTGATTTTCTGCAAATCATTTTTTGAAAAATCATGATGGTCTGCAAATTTTAAATGTTGAAAATCAAATTGTTGTTCCTTTAAAAAATCAACTAAAGGCTTGACCTTAGCAATGCCTGTTACAAGAATTATTTTATAAGATGACAACTCATCGAGGTCAATCGTACTCTTTTCACCGATAATTACATCACTATATTTTATGCTTGAAAAAAATACGGTTTGATGATTTTCTACGTGTAACTTTTTAGTGATTTCAAATTGTTCTTCTTCTGACAAATGCATAGGACACTTGGTTACAACAATCAATTGAGCTCTACTAGCCCCTTTTACTTTTTCTCTCAAATTACCAGTAGGCAACATTTTATCGTCTACATACAAATCATTATAAGATGTCAATAAAATATTAAACCCTGCTTCTACTTTTCTATGCTGAAAGGCATCGTCTAATAAAATAACTTCTGGTTTGTCTAATAAATTCAATAATTGATTAATTCCGTTGACTCTATCAGCATCTACTGCAACAATTGTATTCTTAAACTTTTGGTAATACTGCAAAGGTTCATCACCAATATCACTAGCAGTACTGGTTTCTTTTGCAATGATAAATCGGTTGGTTTTACGCTTGTATCCTCTACTAAGGATAGCTATTTTATAAGTATCCTGTAAAAGCCGAACCAAATATTCTACTTGTGGAGTTTTACCTGTACCACCAACACTTAAGTTTCCAACAACAATAGTAGCTGTCGTAAAACTGGTCGATTTTAAGATCTCTTTATTGTAAAGTGTATTTCTAGCAGAAGTAACACCTCCGTACAATACAGAAAACGGATACAATATTTTTCGTAAAAAACTCATACTGCGAAAGTACAAAATAGTATTAGGGTCTTCTAATTAATAATTTATATTATCAACTATTTCTAATCCGTAACCTATAATACCCACCCGTTTTTTAATTTGAGTATCATTAGATATCAATCTTAATTTAGAGATACTAATGTCGTGTAGTATTTGAGCTCCGATTCCGAAATCTTTCGTATCTAAATTTATTTTTGGTACTTGATCTTTATTTACCTCTTGCAGTTCTTTAATGGCATGCAATCTATTAATTAAATTAAAGGATTGATTTTCTTGATTGATAAACACTACAGCCCCTTTTCCTTCTTCATTAATAATTTTGAACACCTTACTAAAACTATCATCAGCTTTACTGGTTAACAATCTGATAATATCATTATTAATCAACGTGGAGTTCACTCGAACCAACACAGGTTCATCTACACCCCAGCTTCCTTTAGTCAATGCAATATGCACTTGATTGTTTGTGGTTTGCTTATAGGCTCTTAATCTAAAATCACCAAAACGAGTTTTCAAATAAAAATCTTCTACTTTTTCAATTAATGAGTCATGTAACATTCTATATGCCACTAAATCTTCAATAGAAATTATTTTCAAATCGAACTTTTTAGCAACTACCTTTAATTCAGGCAATCTAGCCATTGAACCATCTTCATTCAAAATTTCAACTAAAATACCTGAGGGTTTAAAGCCTGCCAGTCTTGCCAAATCTACCGCAGCTTCTGTATGACCAGTTCTTCTTAATACACCTCCACTTTTAGCTCTTAAAGGAAAAATATGTCCTGGTCTACCTAAATCATGTGGTTTGGTAGTACCATCTACTAAAGCTTTTATCGTTTTGGCTCTATCATGAACAGAAATACCAGTTGTGCAACCATTACCAATTAAGTCTACCGAAACTGTAAATTGAGTTTGATGCAAAACAGTATTGTCTTGAACCATCATCTCTAAACCTAACTCTTCACACCTACTTCCTACAATCGGGGCACAAATAAGACCTCTTCCATGCAATGACATAAAATTAATCATCTCTGGACTTACCATTTCGGCAGCAGCAATAAAATCACCTTCATTTTCACGATCTTCATCATCTACCACAATAACGACTTTCCCTTTTTTAATATCAGCAATTGCTTCTTTAATTGTATTCAATTGAGTTGTATTTAATTCTGTTGAAATCATTTTGATATTGCTTTTTTCTCTTTACTATTAAATATACGTTTGAAAAATTTTGTGATGGGCTGAATAAAAGTATCTAAATTAAAAATACCTTTATCCTTTGTTGCTCTTATCATTAAAAATATACCCAAAGGAAATAAAATTATTGTTGCTAACCAACCGCCTAACGCTGCTGTTATTGCACCTGACTCTGCCATTTTTTTACCAAAGGTAGAAATGAAAAAGTAAATTACAAAAATTGTAATTGCCATGACCATGGGGAATCCAAAACCTCCTTTACGGATAATTGATCCTAATGGAGCTCCAATAAAAAACAATACCAAACAAGCTATTGAAAATGCCAATCGCTTATGATACTCAGTATTATAAACATTAATCATTTTTTTCTTATTTTTTAAAACACTGCTAAAACCTTTGATATCAGCTAATGCAGCCCCTATCAAATCAACTGAACTATTCAACGTTTTCTTTTTACCTTCATCGTCAAAATTATCTAATACATTTGAATTGAAGGTGCTAAGATCTGTTGTGTCTTTTTTAGTCGTATTTATACCAGCTCTGATAAAAAAACTTTCAGCTTTGGTTGCAACAAAATCATCATAAGGTGTTTTTAAGGAATCTGAATAATAGTTCAACTGTTTTAAACTTAGCATCTCTCTATCTTGAGTATAATCTTTAGTATCAGTACTACTCAAATCAGAGACATCAATATTAATAATGTATTCATCAAATTTAGCTTTGGTACTCTGCATTTTTTGCTTATCACCATACGTTCTTTTCTTTTCTGGCAATTCTTCATAGTGATGACCATTTTTTAAAATTAATGTCATATATCTACTCCCCTCTTCAGTTGTAATTTCTCCATTTTCAGCAGTAATCACCTTTACATTTGCTTGTCTTTTATCTAAATCATAATAAATTAAAACATCTTTTAATAAATTTTCATCTTCTCCATATTTTTCAGCAAACTTAATACTGTATCCTGGTATTTCAGAATTAAATGTTCCTGGCATTAAAGCTAATGCTGGTTGTGTTTTTTTAATATCATTCAACATGTTTTTAAACTTAAATGCGGCTCTTGGAAAAGCATAATTTAAAAATAAAAAATTTAAGGCACTCAATAACACCATCAATAGTATTAATGGTCTAATAAAACGTTGTAAGGAAATTCCGGCAGATTTTATGGCAGCAAATTCATAATTTTCTGACATAGTACCTAATGCCATTATGGAAGACAATAATATAGCAATAGGTAATGCTAGTGGCACTTGCATTTGTGCTATATAGCCTAAAAATTGAAAGATATGACCAATGCCAATACCTTTTCCAGCAATTTTATCAAACTGTAGCCATAGTACTTGCATAACAAGCACAAACAGAATGATGAAAAATGTAGCTAAAAAAGGTACTAAAAAACTTTTTAGTATATATCTATTTAAGATTTTCACTTCACAAAAGTAAAACTTAATTTGTTAATGAAAGTTTAAAACTTAAGATTAAGTTTTTATAATTTATTTATGATATACCCTTCTCTTTTATATTTTGCTTCGTCGAATACAAATAAAGTACTTGAGATAGGTTGATTGGTTTTAAATTTAGAGATTGTTAATGTAGTAACTGTACCATTACTGCCTGTTTCAATCAATTTAAATATGTGATTGGTTTTTACATCAACTCCTAATAATATATTTTTAATTTCAGAATTGCTATCAATTGGTGTTAGCTTTACATATTGAATTTTTCTACCATTCATATTTTGTAAAATATCCCATTTATAATTATATCCGTTTTTATAAAAAGAAAAGAATTTTGATGGAGTTAGGGTGTCTTCTTCATTGTCCTCTGCATCAGCGATGTTTACTTCTTCGTCTTCTATAATAATTGAGTAGGTTTTTTTGCCATCAAAAAGTTGTTTAGTCCCTAGAAAATTGACATTATACAAATCACCTTTCATGGTTACATCTCCTCTAGTTTCTTGATGTACATTTTCAGAAGCATTATCTAAATTCCATTTAAATGCTACAAAAATATTCTCATAAGTACTAATTTTTTCAGAAACTGCATCTAATAGCACCTTTGCTTTCGCATCACTTTGTGCAAAAGAAACTGTACTTATAAAAACCATCAAACATATAATTGCTAATTTTTTCATTTTTTAAATTGATTTATTCGTTATTTAATAATTGTTCTAAGGCCAATATATCTGGCACTAAAACTTGTCTTGCTTTGCTACCTTCAAAGTTACCAACAATACCAGCCGCTTCTAATTGATCTATAATTCTACCTGCTCTATTGTAGCCTAATTTTAATTTCCGTTGCAATAACGAGGCAGAACCTTGTTGTGCATTTACAATAACATGAGCTGCATCTAAAAACAGTTCATCTCTGTCTGCAATATCTATATCAATACCTGTGCCATTCTCTTCGCCAACATACTCAGGAAGTATATAAGCACTTGCATATGCACGTTGAGAGCCAATAAAATCAGTAACTCTATCTACTTCAGGAGTATCTACAAAAGCACATTGTAATCTAGTAACAGCATTACCTGTAGAAATTAACATATCACCTTTACCTATTAATTGATCTGCTCCTGAACCATCTAATATGGTTCTAGAGTCAATTTTAGAAGTTACTCTAAAAGCTATCCTTGTAGGGAAATTGGCTTTAATAATACCAGTAATTACATTTACTGACGGACGCTGAGTTGCGACTATTAAATGGATCCCTATTGCTCTTGCCAACTGTGCTAAACGTGCAATTGGCGTTTCTATTTCTTTCCCTGCCGTCATAATTAAATCGGCAAATTCATCAATAACCAATACTAAATAAGGTAAAAATTTATGTCCGTTTTCTGGATTTAATTTTCTTGCTTTAAATTTATCATTGTACTCTTTTATATTTCTTACATAAGCATCTTTAAGTAAATCATAACGATTGTCCATTTCAATACACAAAGAGTTTAATGTATTAACTACTTTCTTTGTATCCGTTATAATTGCCTCGTCACTATCGGGTAATTTAGCTAAGTAATGCCTTTCAATTTTATTGAAAAGTGTCAATTCTACTTTTTTAGGATCAACCAATATAAATTTCACTTCTGCAGGATGCTTTTTATACAATAACGAAGTCAATACTGCATTTAAACCAACCGACTTACCTTGCCCTGTTGCACCTGCCATCAATAAGTGTGGCATTTTAGCCAAATCAATCACAAAGGTTTCATTAGAAATAGTTTTACCTAACGCCAAGGGTAATTCCATTTTTGACGTTTGGAATTTTTGCGTTGACAATACCGATTTCATTGAAACGATCGTTGAATTTTTATTTGGCACTTCAATACCGATAGTACCTTTACCAGGGATTGGAGCAATAATACGGATACCTAGAGCAGCTAAGGATAAAGCTATATCATCTTCTAAATTTTTAATTTTAGAAATCCGCACTCCTTTCTCTGGTACAATTTCATACAAAGTTACTGTTGGGCCGATGGTTGCTTTGATACTTGAGATACCAATCTTATAATTGCCTAACGTATCAACAATTCTATCTTTATTTGCCTCTAACTCTTCTTTATCAATAGTAATGTCTTCATTTCCATAATCCTTCAATAAATCTAATGTAGGAAACTTGAATTCAGAAAGTTCTAAAGTAGGATCAAACTCTCCAAAATCATCAACCAATTTATTTGATAAATTTTCTAACAATTGATCTTCTTCAAACGTTTTTTCTACTTCAATAGTAACTTCTTCTTTAGCAACTTCTTCTTTCTTTGGTGGCTCAACAACTAGTTCAGATGTTTTAACTTCCTTTTTAGCCTCTGGCTTAACCACTTCTTCAATAACTGTTTCTTTTACCTCTTTATTATTCTCTTTAACTTCAAGGTTCAGTTCTAATTCAGAAGTTGGTTTTTCGTGTACAGCTTCAGCAATATAACCCTCACCAGTAACATCATCAATACCAGCTTGAGTACTACTTTTTTCTTTTCTTTTTGGAATGCTAGCCTTTAAAGATTCTGGTGTGATTTTAAACTTCGATATCAAATAGGCTAATAAAGTGAATAGTAAAATTAAAAAAATACCTGTTCTGCCAATAAAATCATTCAAATAATCATTCAATTCATAACCGACAACACCTGAATACAAGGCTTTATTTGTTACAAAAAAACCAATAGCCAAGGATGCCCATATCATAGTAATAACACCCCAAAACCAAGCTTTACGCATGGCTTTAAACGAAATGTTAAATAAGATATAGAGCCCTGAAAAGAATAATAAAATTGGAATGATAAATGCTGCTAGTCCAAAACCTTTATAAATAAAAAAGTGGCTAATATAAGCTCCTGCCTTTCCTAATAAATTTTTTGTTTCTACCAATCTATCAGTGAATACACGTAATTGACTCTGGTCAGACTCCCAAACCATTAAAAAAGAAGCAAAAGAAATCAATAAAAAAATACTAAATAATACTAGAAAAATACCAAAAACAAGATGTGTTTGTTTGCTTTTAAAAAAACCGACAATACGACTCTTTTTTTTGACTTTAACTGTAGTTTTTCTCTTTTTTGCCATTCTAATGGATTCCTTTTTTGGATAATTTTTGAGTTACGAACAAGACAACCTTATCATTTAAAGGATATCTCTCGCAAAAATACATAAATTTATACTAAATAAATTTCTTAAAACGAACTATCTCTGAGTATAGCTAAAAGGATGTTTTTTCATTCATAACCGCATTAGCGATTACAACTTCTCAAAAGGAAAGGTGACGCAGAAATCTTGCCTGCGGCTGGCAGGTTCGACGCAGCTACGGCCAACCACATTTTTTTATGTTTTATTAAATCAGTTGTGAGTTCCTCCTTTTAGATAAAGAAAAGTGTCCACCTTTTTGACATAGATGGAGAGATTGAAAACCTAAACAATACCTGCCTGTCGCAGACAGCGTTGTTTTTAAATTTTTAAGATACTATTAGTGTTATCAATCTCCTCTTTCTTCGCTCAACATACTTTTAAGCAAAATTTTAACCTCTAGAAATGAGCGAATTCATTCCCCTCTTCATACAAAGATGGGAGCTTTACTCCTATCTTTATTTGTAGATAACCAACCACAATCAAGCTCAACGCAGAGCGTCTAGGTATTGTTTTATTAAGAGAATTTTGGTAGATAGATAATCAATCCTATAATAATAGCTATAACAGCTGCAAAAGTAGCCGCTCCAGCAGAAATATCCTTTATAAAACCAATTCGTTTATGATACTCTGGATGAATAAAATCAGCTAATTTTTCAATACCAGTATTTAATGATTCCGCTACTAGAACCAGTCCAATAGCCAATAATTGAAACATCCATTCAATGGTAGAAATATTCATCACAAAGCCTAAAATAATTACAAGTATTGCAACTGTAAATTGCACCATAATACTATGTTCAGTAGTAATCAACAACCAAACACCTCTAATGGCAAATTTCAAACTTTTAACCCTGCCAATAAAAAAACTATCATTCGGATTTTTCATTTAATTCTATCTGTTATCGCAAAGCCTCTAAAGCTGCTTTATAATTAGGTTCGTCAACAATTTCTGGTACTTGTTCAGTATAAATCACTTTACCTGATTCGTCCAAAACAATAACGGCTCTAGAATGCAGATTTGCTAAAGGACCATTTGCTATTTCCAAGCCATAATTTTTACCAAAATCACCCGAAGCAAAATCTGATAAATTGATTACATTTTCAATGCCTTCAGCACCACAAAAACGAGCTTGAGCAAAAGGCAAATCTCTTGAAACACATACTACTTTAGTGTTACTTAATTCAGCAGCTTCTTTATTAAACTGTCTCACTGATGCCGCACATGTACCAGTATCTATACTTGGAAAAATATTTAAAACCACTTTCTCACCTTTAAAATCTGATAAGCTAGCTTTAGATAAGTCATTTTTTACTAAATTAAAATTTGGAGCTTGACTGCCTACTTTTGGTAATTCTCCAATCGTATTTATTGCATTACCTTTTAATGTTATTGATGCCATAATTTAAGTTTTTATTGTTATTCAAAAATACATTAAATTTTTGAAATTATGTTCTTTAGATTAATTAGATGTTACACACACTCTTTTAACAAAACATTTACATTATTTTCTTTACTTTTGCAAGAACTCAAATTGAACCCGCTTTTCGGCATTAAATTTGATGTAATTCGACTATGCATTTAAAACAACTTATACAATCCTTATTATTCTTATTCTTTTCTGTAGGGAGCCACTCAGTATTATTCTCTCAAGTTGACTCAACCACAACAGAACTGTTGCTATCAGACAATAGAGAAAAAGTAACTACAGTAGATTTTGCACTATTAGACACTACGCAACAAACCTCAGAATTTAGTTTTAAAAAGAAACCATATTTACTAGGTTTCAAACCTAAGGTAGGCGATTATTTTAATCCGCCAAGCACAAATAAGAGTTCAAATTTTATGACAGGCTCTAGTAAAGATGAAGACGATGATGAGTCTGATGTGTTAGTCAAAAAATATTTTAATGGTAAAGATGTAAGTGACGTACAATTATCAAGTGATTTTAGTTTGGGTACACTTTATAGCACTTCTAAATCGGTAAGAATAGAAGTAAGAGACCATAGCTTAGTTGATGGTGATAGAATTAGAGTGTATTTGAACGAGAAAATGATTGCTTCTACCATAACGCTTAAAGGCTTGTATTATATTATACATATTGATTTGGTTAAAGGCTACAATCGTGTTGACATAGAAGCCTTAAATGAAGGTTATTCAGGTCCAAATACGGCTGAAATAAGAATTTTTGACGAAGATGGTGTTTTACTCTCTGAACGAGAATGGAATATTAGAATTGGTCAAAT
>CAYRZY010000004.1:21381-30381 GCA_964428855.1 uncultured Flavobacteriaceae bacterium | reverse complement strand
TCTATTATAGCCATTAATATCTCCTAGAACTTTGCCTTCACTATTCATCCCTACCAAAGTTGGGAAACTACCTCTCCTATTATATTTCTGCATTAATAGCATGTTCTTTCGCTTCTGGTCCTGTGAAATAATATCACTTCGTCTTGGCAAATCTACTTTTAACAAGACAAAACTTTCTGATTTTTTGATGAACTTTTTGGAATCAAAAAAATCAGCTTTCAATTTTTTACAAGGCGCACACCAATCACTTCCTGTAAAATACATAAGAATTGGTTTATCAGTTTGCGCTGATACTTGTTTGGCTTCGTCAAAATCGGTCAACCAATTTAGTTTATGCTCTTGTGCATATGTACTTCCAACACAAATAAATAAAACTATAGTAACTATTCTCTTCATGGTATATTTAATAAGTATGTGGCAAATATTGTAATTATCGATAATTTTAGCAAGAACCTTAACAGTTTATTGGCTAGAGTTCAAAAACACTTTCACTGATTTCACTTCTAACTTTTTTAAGATCTGCTAAAATATCATCCTTTGCTCGATAACCAATTGGCATCACCAAAACCGATTGCAATCCTTTCTTATCCAGACCTAATAATTTATCATAAGATTCAGGTGAAAACCCTTCCATTGGGCATGCATCAATATCTTCAACAGCACACACCGTAAGCAAATTTCCCATGGCCAAATAAGCCTGCTTAACTGCCCAATTTTTAATACTTGCTTTAGGTTTTTCTTTAAAATCTTCAATTAGAAACTCTTTAAAAGGATTTAAAATTTCGTCTGGAGTATCTCGGGCTTTTTTTACTCTATGGAAATAAGACTCTATATATTTTGAATCAATTTTTGTTTCTACACAAAACACCAATACATGTGATGCTTGAGCAACTTGTTCTTGATTCATTGAATGTTTAACTAAATTTGCTTGCAACGCTTTATCTTTTATAATTAAAAGTTTTACAGGCTGTAAACCATATGAAGTAGCGGTTAAATTAAAAGCTTCTTTTAATACCTCTAATTTTTCTGGTGAGACACTAACTGATTCATCAAATTTTTTGGTAGCATAGCGCCATTTTAATTTATTGATAATATTCATCTTCAAAATTTAAATTCGTAACAAATATACATGTCAATTTTGATTGAACATGTTTAAACTAATAGATAAATGCAATACACATATAAAGAGCTTATTATTAAAAAAACCACAATTTAATAGCCATTATAGTAACCATAACTATTAGAAAAATACGAACCATTTTATCTCCTTTTTTTACAGACCACCTGCTTGATATCCATGCTCCTGCAATATTTCCTGTAGATAAAATTAAACCGTATTTCCAATTAATTTTATTGTTTAAATAAAACATAACAATAGCCCCAATAGTATATATACACACAATAGTCACTTTTGTAGCATTGGCTTTTATCAAAGTCATTCTATTAACATAAGGTAAAAAAATTAACATTAAAAAACCTATGCCTGCGTTAATAAATCCGCCATAAATCCCTAAAAAGAAAAATACAATAATTGAAATCCACAAATACTTCCCAGTGGTTCTTTCTTTCAATTGTTGAAAACTCATTTTTGGTTTAAATACAATTAACAAAACTACAGCAATCATAACAATTGCAAGAATTCTATTAAACGTTTCTCCCTTAATATCAACAGCTATTTTAGCACCCATTAAAGATCCCAATAGTGCAGATAGACCGCAATAAATACTAAATGGAAACGTTGAAATACCTTTCGATTTAAACCCTACTGCTCCTGTGAAAGTTTGTAAAAAAATAGCAATTCTATTGGTCCCATTTGCAACCGATGGTGGCAATCCCATAAAAATTAAAGCTGGTAGTGTTAATAAAGTACCTCCACCTGCAATTGTATTAACAAAACCTGCTACAAATCCTGCAACAACCAATAAAAAAATATTGTAATCAAAATCTAAAAAGATATCCATCATTTGAATTTATCAAGAACAAAAGTATAAATAAAAAGGACAATTATTCCTTAAGGAAGCAGCATTCATTTTACTTTACTTGTATTTACAAAATAATTTAAAAAACCTTTGACTGTATTAAAAAAGGATTCTATATTTGCAACCGCTAAAGGAGAATTGGCAGAGTGGTCGAATGCGGCAGTCTTGAAAACTGTTGAGGGTCACACCTCCGGGGGTTCGAATCCCTCATTCTCCGCAATCAAGCATAACTTTAAAACAGCTTGAAATTAAAATCCCACCAAGTTCACTTGAGTGGGATTTTTACTTTTAAGATGACAATCTTTGAAAAAGATTGAAAAGTTATATTTGCAGAATGCTATAAGAGGGTTCATGACTAAAAGGAATAATCCCTCATTCTCCGCAAAAGGAAACAAAAAACACAACAAGTATAAGCTTGTTGATGGTTTTTATATTTGTATTGGATTGTCATTTGTGGGCAACGTAGTTAATCCCTGTTTTTATAGACGATAGAAAACAATCTTTCTTTACTCAAAAGAAACTTTAATAGTTATTAAAACCTAATTATACTAAATTAACTACTTTCACGTTTTTTATATAGTAAATAAACTCCCTCAGTTTAAAAGAATAACTTATTTGAAGATAATAACATGAGGGTATTTGCTAAAAAATCACTTTTTATACTTTTTTTACCATTCTTATTTTTTGTACATGCTGTCTCACATAGTCAATTCTATCATGGAGTAGAAGTTGGTGTAAATATGACCAATGCAGATTTTAAGGTAAATGAATCTGCTGAGCCAAGTAATGCTTTAGGTTTCTATTTAGGGTATATGGCCGAGCGTGAGCTTACAGATAATTTATATGTACGATTAGGAGTTAATTTTAATAGAAGAGAGTTTAAGGCAATAAGTAGAAGAGGAATCAATACTTCAAATGAAAAATGGGGAATTGATAATATTGAGATACCTGTTAATTTAGGATATTATTTAAATTGGAATAATAGAAATTTTCAATTCTTTGTAGATGCAGGTGTCAATTTAGGGTTTAATAACAGAGCCATTACAAAGAATGATAAAGAGACCATACGATTAGATATTGGCAGTGATTCAGATATCAAACGAATGGCCTTTGGAGCAAATGCAAGTTTTGGGCTTTTAATTAAAAAGAGAATGAAGGTTAGATTAAATTATTACAATAGTTTATCTAATATAATGAATAGCGAAGGTAATACTTGGAAGAATAAAACTCTTGGTATTTCATTAAGCTATTTTTTAAGAGAAAAACAAGTCTATTAGAAGTTAAAGATAAAAAACTTTCTTGAGAGAAAGCTACGAAGGATTTTATGATTTATCATTAGGTTCATTTTATATATTAAACAATATTAACAAGGTTAAAATAGGTAGATTATGAATTACTTGTCATGTAATAGCTCCTCATTAGCAGTTTTTGTTCCGAGTGCAGATAATCCTTGGGATGCCTTAAAGGTAAGACACTTACATAGCCGATTAGGTTTTGGTATTGAAACTTCTCAAATAGCCAATGGGTTGAGTAAAAGCCCCGATGCTTATATTGATGAATTAATTGATACAGCTACTAATTTAGCACCAACAGTTTCACCAGCTTGGGTATCATTAGATCCGACAGATTATGCTTCTAATGGATATACCTATGGAGAAGATGAGAATAATGAATTCATTGATGTAACGCAGTATACTTTTATTAAAGAGCTTATTGATTATGGAGTACGAGGTAGATTGACACTGTTTTGGCACAATCATTTAGTTACTGAGGCAAATGAATATGAATTTGCTGGATATGCATTCAGGTACTTTTTAGCATTACAAAGAAATTGTTTAGGTAATTTTAAAAATTTTATTAGTGAAATAGGCAGAGACGAAGCCATGTTGAAATTCTTAAATGGTTTTGAAAATACAGCTGGTAGTCCGAATGAGAATTATGCAAGAGAATTGTATGAGCTTTTTACACTTGGTGAAGGTAATGGCTATACTGAAGATGATATTGTAGAAACATCACGTGGCTTAACTGGGTATAATGAATATGCTAATGGAGATAATTCTAAGATACTTTTTAATGAAACAACTTTTGATACTGAAGATAAAACCATTTTTGGACAAACAGGTAATTGGGGTTATGACGATGTAATGAATGTTCTATTTGATCAAAAATCAGAACTTATAGCACGTTTTATTTGCGAAAAGATTTATATAAATTTTGTAAGTCCTGAAGTTGATGATACAATTCATCAAAATATTATCAATCCATTAGCAACTCTATTTATAACTAATAATTTTGAAATAGCTCCAGTACTTAAAACCTTATTTAAAAGCGAGCATTTTTTTGATGAAAAAGCTAGAAATGTTATTGTTAAGAGTCCGCTTGATCTGATTATTCAGTTTATGACAACAACTGGATTCAATTTTGGGGATTATGAACTAAATAAAGAATCTATCAAACATACCTCAAGGCTTTTTGGGCAAGATGTACTAAATCCACCAACTGTTGCAGGATGGAAAGGTGATAGAGATTGGATAAATTCTGGTACAATTACCTTTAGATCAGCTTATTTATGTAAAGACATGTTAGATTGGGCATGGGAACAAAATCAAGAACAATTTAGACAGTTTGCTATTGATATATCTGGGAATAGTAATGATGCGGATGTTGTATCTAAAGATATTTTTGAAGCATTAATGGTAGAAATTCCATATACTCTAGATGATTTTGAAACAGGTATCGATATATTTAAAAGTAGAGTGCCATCAAATTATTTTGAACAAAACACTTGGACATTAGGTTTTGAAACTGCTCATCTTCAAGTACGCGATCTTATTGAATATATAGTATCCCTACCAGATTATCAACTTAAATAGAAAATATGTATACAGTAAAAAAAATTCATGAAAACTGTAATCAGGATGACCATAATAAATGGAATAGGCGTTCATTTTTACAGACTTTAGGTCTTGGTGGTATGGGAGCTACATTGATGGTAAACGGAATTCCTATGGCATATGGTCAACCAACACCTTTGTCTAACGCTTTAGCGAGTGGTAATTCCGGTAGAGTTTTATTGATTGTAAGATTACAAGGTGGTAATGATGGTCTAAATACTATTGTACCTATCTATGATTACGATCGTTATGCAAATGCTAGACCTACATTAAGACATGAAATGGTCGATATACATAAGCTAACTCATGAGTTTGGTGTGCCAAAATACATGCAAAAAGCTATAGAGCCCATTTGGGAAGGTGGTTGTATGAGAGTGGTACATGGTACAGGTTATGAGAATCAAAATTTATCTCATTTTACCGGTACAGACAATATGTCTAAAGGAACTGATGATGAATTGGTTGAAACAGGTGTCTATGGCCGTTATTTTGATGGTATTTACCCTGATTTTTTATTGAACTTGCCTGATGCACCACCTGCTGTACAAATAGGAGGAGTAGGTGATATAATTTTTACAGGAGCAGAAAGTAACTTTGCATTTACAATTGCCAATTTACGGCAATTAGAAAAAATTGTTTCTAGCGGAAATTTATTTAATGTAGCTGATGTGCCTGACTGTACTAAAGGGTCTCAATTAAAGTATGTACGTGGCGTGCTTAACACGACTTTAAAATATTCTGGAGTTATTAAAGATGCAGCTGCTTCACAAAAAAATGTAGTAGAATTTCCTGACACTAAATTAGGTCGTGCCTTGTCTATTATTTCAAAAACTGTTAAAGCTGGTATGGGTACTAGTGTGTATATGGTAAACCTTAACGGATTTGATACACATGCCAATCAGCCCAAAAAGCATCAAAAGTTATTGACTGATATCTCAGAGTCGATAGCTGCATTCTATCAAGATCTTGCACCTAGTGGAAGAGATAGAGACGTATTGACGATGACTTTTTCTGAATTTGGAAGAAGAGTACGTGAAAATGGATCAAGTGGTACAGATCATGGTGCCGCTGCACCTATGATGCTTTTTGGACCAGCACTAAATGGAAGTGGATTTATAGGAGAGCATCCTAGTTTATCAAATTTGGATAGAAATGGAAATTTAAAATACACTCAAGATTTTATCAATGTTTATGGTACTATTATGCAAGAATGGTTATGTATTGATTCAGGTATTATCAATCAATCAATACCAAGACCCTATACAGCATTAGATTTAGGCTTTAGTTGTTCAAGTACTGTAACAAACCATGATTACATCATTAGGGAAAATTTTGAGCATATCCCTATTTATGATCAAGAGAAGGTATCTATAAGGATTAATAATAATTTTAAAGATACTTATAAAGTATCTCTTTATAATATTTTAGGACAACATATAGGTGATTTATACAATGACATCTTAGAGCCAGGACAACATGATATTAGTATTTCTGACCAATTGCCCCATTTATCTTCAGGTATCTATATCTATAATATAAACAAGAACAGTAGAAACTATAGTAAGAAGATAATTATTAGTGGTTGATACTTTTAAGGAAGTCTCATTTATCAATTAAAGAAAGAGAATAGTTCCTTTGGGTTGTCAAAAAATAATTTTTGATAATGCTCTTCTAATCCTTTTGATTTTAAAAATTCTGGTATTGTATCAATAAGGTAAGTCAGCCCTGGAGCTCCTCCATAACTTTTCCAATAAGCATTTTTTGCCATATCCATACCTAAGACAATTTGATTTGGATAATCGTTTAATAATTCTTCTAAAAAGTAGAGCGTCCAGTTTTTGTCGTCTTTTTTCCAACGAAAAGCACTATCATATTCAATCTTTACGCCTGTATCCAATACTTTTTTTTGATAATCTAAATCTTTGTTCCTATCAACATGAGAAAGTACTACATGCTCTAATTTCGCTCCTAATTTTTCAAAAAGCAATGCTTGTTCTAGAGCTTGATTTCCGAAATTACTATGGGTTAGGATGGGAGCTCCTGTTGTTAAATGTGCATTTACTACTGCATGAAAAATCTTTTCTTGATGTTTGGTGAAAGGTTCATTGCCAGTTGCCAATTTAATCAATCCTGCTTTGTGTGAAGTTCGTTGTATAATTGGAGTTGTATAATCAAACTCATCAATTCCTTGTTCTATATCTGCAATAAAAAGTTCGGTGAGTTCCGCTTCGGTATAATCATATCGCCAATGCTTTTCAGGATAATATATTTCTAAATGAATTCCTGTTGGGACAATAATATTAACCTTACTTTTTTGACTAATTGCTGCCGATAATAACGGATTTCTACCACAATTTGCAGGCATCGTATCAACAACTGTCCGCCCTCCAGCAGTATAAAAAGCGTGTAATTCTTTTGTTATTTTTTTAGCGTCATTCAATAAAAATTCTGGATGCTCTTCCGTAACATAACAATCGTCAATAATGATATGTTCATGTGAATAGGTGAGTCCCATTTCTGATGCTGGTTTGTCTCCTAAAATGGTTCTGAAAAATGGTTTTTTCATTTGTTTTTTTGCCCATCCTAACCTTCCCAAAGGGAAGGAACTCAAAGCTTCAAGGTTATATTATTATTTCTTTTACTTCTTTTTTCTGTTTACTCGACTGCCAACTGAACACTTATTCATTATTTCCCCATCCATTGCGTGAAATATCCGCCACTTTATCAGGTTGTTCTAGTATTGCTCCTTGTTGTATTAAGGTATCTTGTAATTTGTTGACATCAATATTATTTGCTTCACAATCTGTATCTAATGATTGTACCGCTGCAAAACCTACTGTTTGCCCCATACTCATGGTTTGTGCCATAGATCTACAGGAAGCATGTGCATCATGTGTGGCTGAAAAACAACGCCCTGCAACCCATATATTTTTACTATTTTTAGGGACTAATGTTCTATAAGGCACTCCGTAAGTGCCACCATTGGGTACGTACTGCCAAAAGGTTTCTGAATTTTCATCGGCTGATTTTCTGTGGTCTTCAATAGGTGCTCCACATAAAAATACTTGATCGTCAAACTGTTTTGCTGTCATACAATCTTCTTTTGTCAATCTGTATTCTCCATAAACACGACGTGTTTCTCGAACACCAATTTGATTTGAAAGTCCAATAATTTTAGAATCTTGATAGCCTGGAATTTCAGCTCTAAAAAAGTCTTCAAAAATAAAAGATTGTCTCCTTCCTTCAATTTCAGCTTTGGTAATTCCTTCTGGGTCTAGCGGATCAAAATCGACCACTTTAACTGCTACGGTTGAAATACATTTTGGCTGACACATTTCGTGTGCAGAGCCTTCTTTTCTTGGTAAGGGGTGTTTACCAGATGCATAAGCCTCACCCATTTTTTGCTTGAGCATTTTTTTTCCTCCTGCCGCTTCAAATTCAGCTAAATCAACATTTGCCATTCTAAATATGGTAGTCATGCTTTGTGCCGCTTCTTTTTCACCTGCTTTTTCATAAGGAATGTCTGCTAAATGGCAGTAATCGGCATCCCCAGATGCATCAATAATACGTTTTGCGGTAATAGAGAAAAAACCAATGCCTTTATGGAATAAAATGCAAGTAGATTGTTCCCCTTTATTTTCTACACCAACCAAAGTGGAATGATAGAGTGTTTGAATTCCGTTATTTATTAATAGATTATCCCAAACTTCTTTTAATTTTTCAGGATTGTAATTTACACCAGTTCCTGCTCCATAAGTATTTGGTCTTAAAAAGATATTACCAGATTTATGCAATTCGTTTACTACGATATCGGGTAAGCCTCCTACAATTTTTTTGGGTGAATCAGACGGTGTAAAGAAACCATAAAAGGTATCTAACATTTGTGTAGAACTGCCACCAGGAAAACCATAACGTTCTACAATAGTAACTTTATGTTTTCCTTGACTAGCAGCTATGGCCGCCGTTGCACCTGCCGTACCGCTACCTATGACTAGGATGTCGGTTTTGAATGCTTTTTGTATTGTGGTTTGGAACTTCATTTTTATTTCACGGGTTTGTGATTTTTTTTGCCACTAATTCACTAATTTTTTTCTAATTATTTATAATACAATTCGTTTAGATTGTAA
>CAYRZY010000004.1:4366-21281 GCA_964428855.1 uncultured Flavobacteriaceae bacterium | reverse complement strand
AATTCATCAGCGATACCAGAAACAGCTTTAATCTCTAAAATTATCTTATCAAAAACAACAAAGTCTGCATAAAATTTATGTGGTAAAATAACACCATCATAATTAACAACATATTTTTTTTCTCGTTCAAAAGTAATTCCTGCTTTCTTAAATTCATATTCCAAAGCATCTTTATACACAATTTCTAAAACCCTGCTCCCAAATTGGAATGTACCTTCATGCATATTCCTATAATTAAATAACTATCTTCTTTATAAATTAATTTGTTCATAATAATAGTATTTAATTAGTGAATTAGTGGCTTTTTATGAATTTCTATTTCCTACATTTTCATACAACTTCGCCATCAAATGTGCATGTTCGTCATAAGCACCTTCGAACAATTCAACGGCACGTTTATCACCTATAATTTTTCCGCTACTTAATACTTTAGGAATTTTTCCGTTTTTCACTAAAATATTAGCTATTTCAGCTTTTAGCGTATTGATAATCAGCACACCTCCTAATGTTGATCCTGGAGCAACAGGAGTGTCTAATCCGTCAATCATGATCATGGCATCTCCTAAGGGAGCTCCTGTGTCTAACACATAATCAGCAAAATCGGTTAGCTTTTTTCCATCTTTATGTTTAGAGGTACTGCCTTCTAAATGTAGGCTACTTACCAATGCGACTACTTTTACATTTAATTTTTGCAATTCTTCAGCCATTTCGATAGGTACCACATTACATCCGCTTGACGAGATAATCAATGCGGTATCTTGGGCTGTGATATCAAAATTACGGAGAATTCTTCCAGCAAAATTGGGTACATTTTCTAAAAACATCGCTTGGCGTTGTCCGTTAGCACCAGTAACCATCTGATGACTAGATAAGGAATGCTCTACAATAGGGTTGAAGCCTGGAAAAGAGCCATATCTCGGCCACATTTCTTCTACCATCATCCTGCTATGCCCAGATCCGAAGAGGTGTACCATGCGTCCGTCTAAAATAGATTTGGCAAAGAGTTGTGCAACTTCTTGAATTTTGGCTTCTTGTTTTTCTACGACATCAATAATTTCTTTTCCTTTTTGTAAATACTGTTTTGTATAGCTCATTTGTATTGTTTAGTTTATTTTTTGTTTTGCGAAAAATGCAGCACCAACGGCACCTGCAAAATTTCCATATTGTGCTTTTTTTATTGTTGTTTGATGATTGTCGGGTCTCCATTCATATAAAGACATGAATTCACTAAGTGGATTGAACAAGTCATCATCCGCTTCAGCGATACCACCTCCAATAACAATCAATTCAGGAGAGAGTGTATTGATTAAAGAACCCAAAGCTGTTGCTAATTTTTGTATTGAGGATAACCACCAATAGCTAGCTAAAGACTCGTTATTTTTGTAGGCAGCAACTAGATCTTTGGTTTTTTTAAATTTTCCATTGGTTCTTTCCTCCACTGAAAAATTACCAATAGCATATTCCAGACTTCCCACCATATTTGTCATGGTTGTTGCACCCATATGATTTACAGTTATGTGCCCTAAATGACCAGCTCGTTGAATGCATCCTTGAAATAGTTGCCCGTTAATGATAACCGCTCCACCAACACCTGTACCGAGTGTAAGTAGTATCATATGCTGAATATCCTTTTTGTAAAAGGTCTCATATTCGGCAAGACAAGCTGAATGAGCATCATTAATCACATTGACACTTCTATTGAGATGTGCAGACCAATTGAACCCTTCTAAACCTCTCAATCGATCAGGCATAGTTAGTATTTGTTTGTTTTCTTGATCTACCAAGCCCGGTGCTGAAATGCCACATTTCAATGCATCTGCATTACCATTGGCAAATTTTTGAGTTTTCTTATCGATTAAATCGATAATATTCTGTTTCCATTTTTCTGGGTTAGTTGATGAGTCTTCTGTAGGAATCGTATCTTTATCGAGTATTTCGCCAGTTTCACTCAGTACTACAGATTTAATATTTGTACCTCCAACGTCTATGCCTAAATATTTTGTGTTCATTTTTTCTTTTTTTAATAATTAAAAAAGTTCTCGATACATTCCGCTTAAAAAAGCGAAACACTCGAACTGACGTTGTTTTATTTCAAAAGTGTTAACTCCCAGTTTGATTATTTGACTGCACGCTGAATACTAATATTGACCCTCACTAATAGTCCATCCACCATCAACAGCCAGCACTTGACCTGTGGTAAATTTTGAAGACGGAGAAAGAAACATTAATACAGCATCATTAATGTCTTCTGAATTTCCTGGTCGTCCGCCATCCAAAGGTTGTTTTGTTTTTAAGAAATTTTGAATTTCATCATCTTCAACGGCTCTTTTTGCCATGGGTGTTGCAAACAAACTTGGTGCAATTACATTTACTCTAATGTTATCAGATGCATAGTACGAGGCTATCGATTTTGAAAAACCAATAATCGCAGATTTAGTTGCAGCATAAGCATGGGTTACAAAAAATTTAGGTGAAGGAGAGTAACCGAGTACGGATCCCATATTTAGAATAACACCTGATTTTTTATGTTCTAAAAAATAAGTAACCATGGCTTTGTTTGAAAGCATCATGGAGGTAAGATTTAACTCAAAGGTTTTGTTCCAACCTTCTAGGGTTAACTTATCTAAGGGTCCGTCTCCAAAGCGTCTTCCGCTTCCGCCTGCTACATGAAAAAGTCCGGTAATTTCTCCAAATGCTTGATGTGCCATAGAGATTGCTTCTTTTATGGTTTCAGGGTTTGTAGCATCACCACTTAATACTAGGCAATTTGAACCTAGCTGTTCTAGAGCTTTTGCACAATTTTCTTTGTTTCTTCCAATAGCTAAGATTCTAGCACCTTCTTTTTGTAAGGCTAGGGCAGAGGTAAATCCCATTCCAGTAGTGCCTCCCATAATAATATAACTTGTGTTTTTAAAATTCATTTTTATGTTTCTATAGTAAAATCATCGGTATTGCAATAGGCAAAAGAATAGATGTGCAGTCCTGTTTTACTGGTTGATAATTTTCTGATAATCTCTAATACAGGTGCCTCTTTTTTAAGGTTTAATTTTTGTGCTAATTCTTTTGATGCAGAGGTAGCTCTGAATTTTTGACTTACGCCTGTTATTTCAATATCGTGATTAACCAATAAAGTATCGAATAATGAATTATTGATAAAAGGAGTCTTGCAAAATTTTGGTAAATGTATATTTGTGAGATATGTATCTTCAAACATGATTGATTTTTCTTGCATTACTCTTATTCTAGAGAAGTGAATACAGCCAGACTTAAGTTCTTTTTTGTCTAAATTCCAATAAAAATTTTTGTCCCAATTTTTTAATTCAGGCCTTTGAATAAACTCAGTATTTATATCAACTTCTTTACCTTTCATAATTTCGGTAAAGCCTTTTATGGATAGTAATTCAATACTTTTTTGTTTGTATTCTACAATACTTCCTTTGCCTTGCTTGCGATAGATTAAGCCTTCGTTTTCTAAGTCCTTTAAGGCATGCCTGATAGTCATTCTCGAAAGTCCATACTGTTCAGAAAGCTTATTCTCTGAGGGCAATAAATCGCCATCAGTATATAGCCCTTTTACAATCTTTTTTCGTAGTTCTTTTTGAACTTTTATATAGCCTGCTTGGTTTGTCATTTAGTATTTAAAAAACAAAAGTACATTAAAAAACTTGTATATACAAGTGAGTGTTGGATATTAATTAAGAAACAAGGATTATTAATATCAGATCTAATGAACTTTAAAATCTGAGAAGAGTTTTAATCAAGTGATGAATTTAAATAATAAGTTTGTATATACAAGTTAATTTATTATGTTTGTGTTTTACTTTTATGAATATGTATCCCAAATACATAACTTTTTATTTAAATAATGTCAAATTTTGAAGTAAAATCTAAGGAGTATCAATTTAATCAGTTTAAAAAAGGAAACGAGCGAAGTTTTGAATTTTTCTTTAAACGTGATTATAATTCTATTGTTGGGTTTTGCATGCAGTTTTTAGGAGATTTAGATAAATCTAAGAGTATAGCTCAAGATTCTTTTATTAAACTTTGGCAAAATAAAGAGAAAGTAAATTCTTGTAATGGTATTAAATCATTTCTTTATGTTGCCGCAAAATCAGGATGTCTTAATGTTTTAAGACACAGAAAAGTAGTTGCTAATTATAAAGATATAAAGTTAAATCAATTAGAGCATCAGTTAAAATTAGATGTATTAGACTCTATTCATTCAAATTCATTGATGTTGACAGAATTGGAAGTGTTGATTAAGACTTCAATAGATGAATTGCCAGAAAAATGTAAAGATGTCTTTATTAAGAAAAGAATTGAATTAAAGAAAAATAAAGAAATTGCAGAAGAGCTTCATATTTCGGTCAAAGCAGTTGAAGCAAATATGACTAGAGCATTAAAGAGACTAAGAGTTAAGCTGTCAGTTTATATGGCAAGCTTCTAATTTTATAGTCTTACTTCAACCAACATTCAATAGTACAATCAAATTATTTTAATCTACTATATAGGGTATTTACTGTTTCAGGTGTACTTACTCTAGGATAGTTACAATATACAATTACATGAACTATAAATTGATAGAGAAATATATTCAAGGAAAAGCAACTGAAGAGGAGGTGAAAGCTATTTTGAACGCCACTTTAGAATCTCCAAAATTCAAGGCAGAATTGATAGAAAGAATCAAGATTCATGCTTTGACAACAGATTCAGAAACTAATGTTGATATTGCTTGGTCTGAATTTCAGCAGAATAGAAAGAGCACAACTAATAAAAATAAATATCAGGTATTTTTAAGAATAGCTGCTGTTCTTGTTATAGGATTGTTTGTTGGATCATTCTTTTTCAATTCAGAGGAAGATGTAAATTATGAAGATAAAATAGTTCTTGAATTAAGTAATGGAACTAAAAAAATTATCAATACATCGAACAGTTCAAAAATTGTAAATGCTGCAGGGAAAATTGTTGGAGAGCAAATTGACAGTAAAATTGTTTTTTCTGAAAGGGATGTTGATGAAGGTGAAATCCAATACAATACATTGAGAGTTCCTCTTGGAAAGAGATTTCAGGTTGAATTTTCTGACGGATCTGTGGCTTATTTAAACTCAGGGACTCGTATTAAGTTCCCTGTTCAATTTAAAAAAGGAAAGTCACGACAAGTGTTTTTAGATGGAGAGGCATATTTTAATATTACAAAAGATAAAGCACATTCTTTTATTGTTAGCACGAATTCATTAGACACCAAAGTTTACGGTACAAAATTTAATGTATCATCGTATAAATCAGATAATAAAAATGAAATTGTTTTGGTTGAAGGAAAGGTTGGTGTTTATAAAAACGGATCAAGTTCTAATGATGCTAGTATGATGTATTTAAAACCTAATCAAATGGCATTTTTGAATAGTACGGCATCAAAAATAAAAGTAAGTAATGTAAATCCTAAAGATTATACGTCATGGATTAAAGGTGAATTGGTATTTAACAACTTACCATTTGCTGATATAATTAGAAAGTTAGAAAGACATTATAATGTAAAAATTAATAATAACTATACAGCACTAAATAATATTCGTTTTACTGGAAATTTTGATATTGAATCAATTGACCAAGTATTAAAATCATTTAGTAATTACCGAAATTTTAACTATAAAATAAATAACAATCAAATAATTATTAACTCAAATTAACCCTTAAAATATTATATGAAGAAAACAATCCTATAAACAAAAACAAAAAAAAGCAGGAAATGCTACGAACATTCCCTGCGACTCTAGTCATTTTAAAAATTTTAGTAACCTTTAAAATTATTACAAAAATATGATAAATAATTTAAATTTATCCGTAAAGTTAACACCTATACATAAATTAAGTTTAAAAATGAAACTAACTTTTATTTTAGTGTTTTTAAGTTTCCTAAATATAGGAGCTTCCGGTATTTATTCTCAAAACACAAAATTCACTTTAGACTTGAAAAATGTTACTGTTGAAGAAGTTTTTAATCAAATTAAAAACAATTCAGAGTTTAAGATTTTACATGCTACAGATGAAATTGATCTTCAACGCTTAGTAACTATAAGCGTAAAACGACAAAGAGTTGAAATGATTCTTAAGCAATTATTTTCTGCTACTCCTATTATTTATAAGGTAGTCGATAAACAAATTGTATTGAGTTTACAAAAAGAATCATCAATTCCTACGGTATCAAAAAAAGTAGAAAAAATTGAGCATACTATAGTTGTACAAAATATGGTGACTGGAACTGTTTCAGATGCTAACGGACCTCTTCCTGGGGTAAATGTTGTCATCCAAGGGACTACTACAGGTACTACTACTGATTTTGATGGTAATTATAGTATTGCTGCAGATAAAGGAAATGTTCTTGTGTTTTCATTTATTGGAATGGCTACAAATTCTGTTACTGTTGGTGATTCTAACACTGTGAATGTAGTATTAGCTGAAAATGCAGATAGTTTAGATGAAATTGTTGTCATTGGTTATGGTAAATCTGTAAAAAAATCAGATTTGACTGGAGCTGTTTCTGTGGTTGGTGTTAAAGATATGGAAAAAACACCTTTGATAAGTGTTGACCAGGCTTTACAAGGTAGAGCTTCTGGGGTTAATCTTACACAAGCTTCTGGTGCTCCAGGTGCAGGGTATAAAATCCGTGTAAGAGGTAGTAACTCAATTACAGGTAATAATGACCCTTTAGTTGTAGTAGATGGATTGATTGATGTAGGTATTAATTCTGTAAACCCATCAGATATTCAATCAATATCTGTGTTAAAAGACGCAAGTTCTACTGCAATTTATGGTAATAGAGGTGCAAATGGTGTAATTATTATTACAACAAAAAAAGGATCTGCAGGAAAATCTACTATTGAATTTGGTTCGTATGTAAGTTTCTCTAGTCCGACAAATAAAATAGATTTATTAAGTCCAGCAGAATTTATAGAGTTTGCAAATACAAAAAATGAAGGAGCAGGTGAAGGACTTATAACGGAGTTTGATACACAAGCAAAAATTGATAATTTAATAGCTAATTCTGTTGATTATCAAGATGAATTATATAGAGATGGAGCTGTTGCTCAAAACTATCAACTATCATTTAGAGGTGGCTCAGAAAAAATGAGCTATTTTGTTTCTGGAAATTATTTAGATCAAGAAGGATTGGCAATAAATTCTAACTTTAAAAGGTATGCTATAAGAGCCAATATCAATGCAGAAATTTCAAAAAAAATGAATATAGTTTCGACTGTTAATCTTCAGAGAACAAATGGATTAAATAATAGCCCTAGATTTGGTGAAACTTTAGGTATTGGTGCTGTAGGATTTGATCCAGTAACACCAATTTTGGATGCTAACGGTAAATATAACAACATGACAAATGTTTTAGGAGGAATTCAAAGTTCTGTGATTATGAATCCAGTATTTTTAGCTAAAGAATCAAGATTTGAATCTATAGGAGATAGAGTGCAAGCTAATCTTAGTTTGAATTATATATTGGCTAAGAACCTTGATTTTAATGTAAGTGGAGGTATTAATAATGGTAAGTTTTTAAGAAATGATTTTAGTCCTGCAGGATCTAGCGTAAGGTCGCCTATAAGAGCTGCACAAGGTAGTGTAAACCGAACAAGATGGCAATATGCATTTAAGCTTGCCTATGACAATACATTTAATGAAAAACATAATTTATCTATCACAGCTATTGCTGAAAATAGAGGGGAACAGCAAAGAGAGTTTAATGCTACAGGAGTAGGGTTCTTTACTAATTTAGGTGCTTACAATTTAGGTGCTGCAGATGTACAGACTATTGGTAGTAGTTTTTCAACACGCCAATTAAGATCTGTTATAGGTAGAGCTATCTACAATTTTGATTCTAGATATTTAGTTACAGCATCTGTTAGACATGATCAAACTAGTGTTTTTCCAAAGAATCAGAATGCAGTATTTTCTTCTTTTGCATTGGGTTGGAATATCAATAATGAAGCATTTTTTGATTCTGAAACTATTAGTTTATTAAGACTTAGATTAGGATGGGGGCAAACTGGTAATGAAAGAGTTGCCTCTGATGCAGCACTTGATTTATTAAGAAATAACCCATGGATACCAAATGGAGGAAACGTAGGTACACCAACTGTATTACCTGGTAGGAGACTTGCAAATCCAAATCTTGCTTGGGAAACTACTACGCAAACGAATATTGGTTTTGATTTAGGAATTATCAATAACAAATTCAATTTATCTTTTGAATATTATATTAAAAATACGGATGATTTATTACTTGCAAAAACAGTAGCAGGTTTTACTGGAAAACAATTTCAGATGGTAAATGCTGGTGAGGTTGAGAATAAAGGGTTTGATGTTTCTTTATCAGGTACGCCCGTTAGAACTGATAATTTTTCATGGGATTTTAATGTAAATTTCTCAAAAAATAAAAATGAAGTGTTGTCATTGGTTGATGGTTTAGATGAAATTTTTCCTAATATCAGAATTGGTAGTGGTAATGATTTAGCTCCTTCTATTGTTAAAGTAGGCGAACCAATTGGTTCATTCTTTGGTTTTGTTTATGAAGGTGTAGATGCTACTAATGGAAATGCGATTTATGCCGATGAAAGACAGATTATTGGAAATCCTAATCCTGATTATACGTATGGAATTAACAATACAATTACATATAAAGGTGTTGATTTAAACTTCTTTATTCAAGGTGTTCAAGGTAATGATGTTTTTAATGCTACACGTTCTCAATTAATCGGGCGTTCTGGTAGAATTCCATTTGGTCTTTCTTCTGAACTTAGAGATACGTGGACTGCAACAAATACATCAGCTTCACTTCCATCATTAAATGCAACCAACACACAGTTATTGTCCTCAGAATTTGTTGAAGACGGTTCTTTTTTAAGATTAAAGAACATATCATTAGGTTACACGTTGAAAGATTCAAATGCATTGAAATCTATCGGAGGTGAATCTTTACGATTTTATATAAGTGGACAAAACTTAATTACACTAACTGATTATTCTGGAGTAGATCCAGAAATAAGTACAGGTAGAGGGTTTGATGGTAGTTTTAATGATGGTGCATCAGGAATTGATGTTGGTGCTTATCCAACATCAAAAACTTTCACTATTGGTTTAAACTTTAAATTTTAATATAAAACAAGATGAAAACAAAAAAAACAATATTAAACGTTGTAAGTAAAATTATATTTCTATCTTTTCTTACGTTGTTTTTCGTTAAGTGTGATGACTTTGCTTCTGATACAGAAGGTGAGTTAATTGCTGATAATATTTTCAATAGTAAGACTGCTGTAGAAGCGGCTGTTTTAGGTGTATATTCACCATTGGCAGACAAGCTATTTTCTAATAGTGAAGCCTATACACATTTATGGGCAGCTGACGATAGAACTGCAGTTACAGGATCTAATAAATCAGAATTTTTAGAATACGATCAATTAACGCCTTTAAATACAAATGCGAAGATGGAACGTACCTGGGCGTTGTTATGGGAAATGGTTGGTGCTGCAAATACGGTTATAGATGCCACTGAAGAAATTAAAGAGGTGTTTAAAAAAGGCGGTGATGAAAATGCTTCGTCAATACCATTAGGAGAAGTTCATTACTTAAGAGCAATGGCCTATTATGAATTGGTAAGAACTTGGGGAGAGATACCTTTACTTAGTTCTCAAGTAGGTGTTACAGGTAAAGAATCTTTAGCATCGTTTCAAGACATTTATAGTTTGATTATTGCAGATTTAATTTTTGCAAAAGAAGGCTTAGCTAATAATTCACTTAATGGTGTATATAGAGCTAATAAATGGATGGCACAATCATTATTGGCAAATGTATATTTAACAACTGCAGGTTTTCCATTAAAAAATACTGCTAATTATGCATTAGCTGCAGCTGAAGCAAAAGAAGTTATTGACGTAGGAGTCTACAGTTTAGAAGTTGAATTTTCTGGTATAATGGGAGATCCAGAGAATAACTTGGGTAAAGGAGGTAATACAGAAGCTATTATTGCATTTCCTGCGAATAAAATTCTAGACGGTTGGGATGCTGGTAACTACCAAGCTGAAGCCATTGCTTTTGGTGATAAAACGGTAGAGTTTGGATTTTTCGATAATTTCCCAGCAGGTGTACGTAAAGAGTTCACATTTAATACGCCTCCTGACAAAAGACCAAAATATTCTAAATTTGGACCAGCTTGGGCAGGTGGGCCAGCTTTCGATGATGATATTTTGTATATGCGATATGCTGAATTACTTTTGATTTATGCTGAAGCACAGATTCAAGCAACTGGTGATAATGCAGATGTAGCTGCTTTAGCCGCTTTAAATAAAGTAAAAGTTAGAGCAGGTTTAGATGCAGTTACCACAGCTACAGCTACAGAGGTTGTTTGGGAAAAAGCTTGGGAATTAGCTGGAGAATTTAGTAGATGGTACGATATTGTACGTACAGAAACATTAGATGAGGTTAATGCATTAAGAGATCAAAAAGATAATGATTTAACTCCTTTAGGTTCAAAATTAACTGAAGCAAATCCTTGGGCACTAATACCAGCAAATGATGTTGCTGCTAATCCAAATTTAGCTAAATAATTAGTTAGCTAATTTGATAATCAGTTTTAAAACTGATAGTATTCTCTTAAGGTAAAGTCGAGAGCTTATAATTTGCTCTCGGCTGTACCTTTTTATAATAGTACTTTCAATATTTATAAAGTGCTTAAAATCAATATAATTTAGTTTTACATCCTAAAAACTAAACTTCTTCTATTAATGAAGCATAATTATAAAATACCTATCCTAAAACAAGCATTATTAGTTTTAATAATGGTATTAATATTTAGTTGTACTATTTCAGAAAAAAAAGATTCATTATTTAACTTATTACCCTCAACAATAACTGGTGTCACATTTATCAATACAATGAATGAGACTGAAGATGTAAATTATTTTACTTACCCTTATTTATATATGGGAGGCGGTACTGCTATTGGAGACTTTAATAATGATGGACTTGAAGATATTTTCTTTACAGGAAATCAAGTTTCTAATAAATTGTACATTAATAAAGGGAATCTACAATTTGAAGATATTACAAAAAAATCTGGAACAGCAGGTGACCATAGATGGTATACAGGCGTTTCTTTAGTCGATATTAATGCTGATGGATATTTAGATATCTACCTCTCTGTTGCAGGTCTTTTTAAACCACATACAAATCAACTATACATTAATAATGGAAATTTGACCTTTACAGAAGTAGCTCAAGAATATGGCATAGCAGATACTGGAAATAGTTACCAAGGTACTTTTTTCGATTATGATGCAGATGGCGATTTAGACTTATTAGTGATTAATTATCCTCCAACAAAGTTTAGTGCTTCACCTGAATATTATAAATATAAAATGGATAATTTGGACAGTAAAGACTCCGATCATCTATACGAAAATGTTGATGGAAAATTTTTTGATAAAACGAAAGCCTCTGGTTTAGAAAATTTTGGACTCACCATTAGTGCAAGTATTAGTGATTTTAATAATGATGGTTTACCAGACATATATCTTAATAATGATTTTGGATCTCCCGATTATTTGTACTTAAATAAAGGAGATAAAACTTTTAAAGAAGTTGTAAAACAAGCAACTAATCATACAGCAATGTACAGTATGGGATCTGATTTTGCCGATTTTAATAGTGATGGTCTAATGGATTTTATTCAATTAGATATGAATCCTCAAGATAATTATCGCTCTAAAGCAAATATGGCAAGTATGAATATTCCATTGTTTTGGGCTCAAGTAGATAATAATCTACACTATCAATATATGCATAATGTTTTGCAACTGAATTCTGGTATTATAGATAGTATCCCTCGTTTTAGTGATGTTTCTCAGATGATGGGAATCTCATCAACAGATTGGAGTTGGTCTGTGTTAGCTCTTGATGTTGATAACGATGCAAAAGAGGATGTTTTTATCACCAACGGAACAAGAAGAGATATTAACAATCGCGATTTTTTTATTAAAGCAAAAAAAATACTAGCATTTGCTTCTCCAAAAAGAATATTAGAAGAGTCAAAAAAAATGCCTTCTCAAGCTATTCCAAACTACCTCTATAAAAACCAAGGCGATTTAAATTTTAAAGATATTTCTACTCAAGCAGGCATAGATGAGCCTAGCTTTTCTAACGGAATGGCGTATGGAGATTTAGACAATGACGGTGATTTAGATCTCGTTATCAATAATATAGACCAAGAAGCTTTTATTTATGAGAATCAAAGCCTAAAAGATGTCAATCATGGCTATCTATCCATAGAACTTAAAGGTAAAAAAAATAATTCAAGTGGAGTTGGAAGTCGAATTGAGATAAAAACTAAGCATGGAAAACAATCCAAAGATCAAATGCCAGTTAGAGGCTTTCAATCTACATCAAGTGCTATTATTCATTTCGGACTGGGTCAGTCTAAAATAATAGATACGATTAAGGTAAGATGGCCTGATGGTAAGATTACATTCAAATTGAATGTAGATGCCAATCAAAAAATCACTATCGATAAGAAAGATGCAGTCGCTTCTACTGATTTCAATATAAAAGAAGAGAATAAGCTATTTAAATATGTTAATGAACCCAGTACTATTTTAAATTTCACCCATCAAGAAAATACCTTTGATGACTTTGAGAAACAAGTCTTGTTACCACATAAAATGTCTCAGTTTGGCCCAGCTATGGCAATAGCTGATTTTAATGGTGATGACAAAGATGATATTTTCTTTGGAGGAAGTTCTGGAAATAAGGCAACACTATATTTTCAAGATAAATATGGAAAATTCATACTTCAGGAAAATAAATTATTTGAAAAATACAAATTGAATGAAGGTGTAGATGCATTGGCATTTGATTTTGATGGAGATAATGACCTAGATTTATATGTAGTTTCTGGTGGAAATGAATTTGAACCCGAAAATTTAAATTATAAAGATCGCCTCTATATTAATACTGGAAAGGGATATTTTTCTGATGGTTCAGATTTATTACCTCAAAATACGGCAAGTGGTAGTACAATAAAAGCTGTAGATTTTGATGCCGATGGAGATCTTGATTTATTTGTAGGGACTAGACATTTACCTCATAATTACCCCTTATCACAAGGTAGTTTTATCTATGAGAATGTAGATGGACATTTTAAAGATGTAACAGAAAATATAGCTCCAGAACTTGCAAAAACAGGAATGGTAACCGATGCTGTATGGGTTGATATCAATAATGATACGAAATTAGATTTGGTAATGGTAGGTGAGTGGATGGAGCCGTGGGTTATGCTTCAAGATAGCAAAGGAAAGTTTAGTAGAAAATCAAATGACGAGTTAGGTCTGAGCAATATGTCAGGTTGGTGGTTCTCAATAGAGAAAGGTGATATAGATGGCGATGGCGATATGGATTTGATTTTAGGAAATCTCGGAAATAATTATAAATATCAAGCAACCGCAGAACATCCTTTTAAGGTTTTTGCAAAAGATTTTAACAGTTCAGGCAGTATGGATATCGTATTGAGTTATCCGCAAGATGGAAATTACTATCCAGTTAGAGGTAAACAATGCTCTTCAGAGCAATTGCCTGAATTAAAAAAGAAATATAAAGATTATAACAGTTTCGCAAAAGCAGATGTAAAAACAATCTATTCAGAATTGGGACTTACCAATGCACTTGAATTAAGTGCGTCAACTTTTTCATCCTATATTTTACAAAATGATAAAGGTCATTTTAAGAAATTGAAATTACCCAATTACGCCCAAATTTCATCTATTAATGATATTTTAATAGATGATTTTGATGGTGATGGAACTAAAGAATTATTATTAGCAGGAAACTTGTATGTTTCAGAAGTTGAGACAACTAGAAATGATGCAAGTTATGGGTGTATAATAACTTTTGATAAAAACATTGAAAATATGAAAGCTTTAAAACTTTCACAAAGTGGACTCTTTATTAAGGGGGATTGTAAGAAAGTAGGTAAAATTAAAATTGGTGAGGTTAACTATGTCGTATCTGCATTAAATGATGGTCATATTTCTTTGAATCGTATTTATTACAATAAACCAGAGTCAGTGAATAGTATTTGAATTAGTTTGTAAATGGGTTTGTACCATTATTCGCAAACCCATTTTTACAGAATTAATTCAATTTGTTAAATTAAATAGTGAATATTAAAACAACCTTTTAAATTAGAAACTCATGAAAAAAATCTACACACTTATTGTTTTATTAATGACCTTGCAAGTAGTTGCACAAACACCCTCAGGCAATTGGGATCTTGTTTGGGAGGATAACTTCGATGGGAATCATTTGGACTCAGAAAAGTGGAAAATGGGCGGTCATTGGCTTGGAATAGGGAATAGTCATGTCTTTGCCAATTCTGGTAAAAGTATCATTGTTAAAGATGGTTTTTTAACTCTGAGAGGAGAGAAACGGACTGAAACTTATGCAGGTATTACTAAACCTTATGCCTCAGCTGAAATTTCAACATTTAAACTATTTAAGCAAAAATACGGCTACTTTGAAGCTAGAATAAAATATGATGCAGTAAAAGGTGTATGGCCTGCCTTTTGGATGATGCCAGATAGAGGTGTGCCACAGCCAGGACCATGGTATGCAGATGCAAGAAGTTATATTAAATTCGATATCAATAATCAAAATACAGCTATCACTTCTGCTATATTTAAGGTAAAAGTAATGCCTCAAACTGAAGTTGATGCTGACCATAGTGTTACTATTCATAAAATTATTGATAATGCTACGTGGACTGAAGAAAATATTACTTGGAATAATAAACCTATGAATGATGCTGCTTTTTTTAAGCAATTTATGGGTGCTGTAGGTGGAAATCGTATCAATCAAATCATAGTAGGTGAATACCTAGAAGTAGATGTTACAGATTATATCAATGCACAAATTTCTGGAAGTAAACAATTTGCAGGTTTTGCATTAATGACACAGTTTATGAAAAACAAAAGAGTTGAATTTGGTAGTAAGGAAAATGGAGGTGTTACCAATAGACCCGTTTTAGTGATAGATGGTGCAAATATTTATCCATCTGATGATGCTATGGTTAGAATTACAGATCCAACTAAAGGTTTTGGTGCTCAGGAGAGGTTACATGTATGTGATAGATGGGCTAAAACCTCAAAGACAGACGATGGAGGTATGGAAATGGATATTATGGAATCTTTAGGAGTTTGGGGAGAAAACACCATACAACATGCACTCCATTGGGATAATTATGGAGCAGAACATAAATACAAAGATTCAGGCAAGAGAGCGTTTACACCAACATCAGATGGTTTTCATACCTATGGAATGGAATGGGCTGATGGTGAATTAAAATTTTATATAGATGGAGAACTTACATGGACACATACCAATGCAAGAGTGAGTACTGTGGAATCATTTATACTTTTATCTCATCAACTTGGAGGTTGGGGAGGTAGTGGTAATACGCCTGTTTTAGATGGAGATTTACCTGCTGATATGATTGTTGATTATGTAAAAGTTTATAAAAACTCTGCAACAGCGGGTATTGATTCTTTTGATGCTTTAGGAAGATCTCTTTCTATTGCTCCAAATCCTATCAAAAATGGAAATTTAGCATTTCAACTAAAAGAGTATACTGCCTCAGGAAATATCGCAGTTAAAATAACTGATATTTTAGGTAGAGTTTTATATAGCTCTTCTATTGTGCAAAATTCTAATGGAGAAATGAATGTTTCATTAGAAAGAATAAACTTAAAAAAAGGAATGTATATCCTTAAAGTTAAAGGAGATAATTTAGTGCTAGCCAAGAAATTTATATATTGATTTGAATAAAAATTGAATTAGTTTTTTTACAAGGTTTCATATATATTGAATTTGAGTTAGTAAGAATGGGCTTGCAATTTTCGTAGGCCCATTTATTTTATAAGAAATCACCAATAAAATAGGCATAGATAATTTGACTTGTATATACAGGTTGTTTTCTGTATATTTGGCTAATAAAGATATCTGTCAAATTTGATGTAAAATTAAAATGAAAAATCACATTGCACATAATCCTATCGGACACTGGTCTTCTGATAAATTAGGCTTGCCTACTTTTGTTTATACAGGTAAAATCCCATATCAAACCAATGCAGCTGATGGGGAGAAAATTACCTATCCTAAAGATCCTTGGTTTTTATTAGGTAATTATGGTATTACAAGTTTTATACACACTTCAGGTGCTTTTGATTTTTATACCTTACGAAGAGCTTGGGGACGATTAAATGTTGCTGAAGAGCAGCATCCTAACAGTCAAGCAATAATCAGAATCAATAAGAAAGAATACAAACTTTCAGGTTTAGATTCGCCAATAGCCTGTAATGCAAAGAAAGAATTCGGAACGGGTTTTGCAAATTTCAAAATCAATATTAATAACGAAATAGAATGTGAACGAACGATTGCTACAGCACCATCCCAAAAAATTAATACAGGAATATCTGCATTGTTAATTACTGTTAGGTTGACAAATACAGCTAGTGAAACGAAAGATATTCAGTATACAGAAGCTGTTTTGGCAAACTATCAAATGGTTGATGAAGAACGAATTTCTTATATTGCTATTCCTAAAGTTAGCGAGAATCACATCTCTGCATCCTTTACACCTCATACAGACAAAACAATTACAAAACCATCCAAAGAAGAAGCTTCAACCTATGATTTTTATCCGCCAGAGCTTTTTATTAAAGGAAGTGAAGACGCAATCTATGCTTATGAAGGAGCAACTTTAGCAGCTCAGCATCAATGCAAACTAAAAGCAGGAGAAAGTAAAACACTAACATACGTTATTGGTTATACGTTTGATGATGAAAGCATCGAAGAACTATCAAAAAAACTTTTT
>CAYRZY010000004.1:0-4266 GCA_964428855.1 uncultured Flavobacteriaceae bacterium | reverse complement strand
CCTACGAACTATTTTAATCCAAAATTGTCAAAATCGATCATTCGATTTGTATTAAAACAAATGAATCCAAATGGTTATTTTCATTATAATGTAAATGGCTATGGGTATGCGGTTCCTAATTTATGGAATCCAAGTGATTTGCAATTGCATGTATTTTGGGCTGTAGCCGAATATTTGGAGAAAACTGAGGATTATAGTTTCTTAAAAGAAGAAACTGCTTACTACCCGAAACGGATTGGCTATTCAGGCTCTGTAATTGAAAAAATCACCATTGCTTTTGACTATTTAAATGATGAAATTGGCCTTGGCCCTCATGGATTAATAAAAATGTTAAATGCCGATTGGAATGATCAAATTTGGAATGAACAACCCATTACGATCTATTACCCAACGGCAGAATCGCATTACAATGCCTCTATGGCAATTGTAGTGTTGCAACAATTGATTGATGTATTGAAAAAAGCAAGTACTGATCCTCAATTAACCATTGAAAAACAAGCAATTGATACATTGGTTGAAAGAATCAGCTTGTATCGTGAGCGACAGTTAACCGCATACCTAAAAGATTTAGGCGATAGAGATTTTGCCAAAAGAGCTTACTATAATGAAACACTTTCTATGGGCGATACCCATATGCACATCGAATCGCAATTATATACTTTGATGATTGCTGAAATTCCGTTAGAACAAAGGCAAAGAATTGTAGAAGAGGTTACCAAAAGATTGAGCGATAATGAAGTTTTTGGCGTACGCACAACCGAAACTAAAGTGAGTGATACTTTTGAAGCAGGCACACATGAAAATGGAGGTATTTGGCAATATGTACAAGGTATGTACGCACTAGGATTATTACATGTTGATATAGATAAAGCAGATAACGTTATCGAAAAAATGAGCTTTGATAATTTCGCAAAAAACTATCCAGACTACTGGCCTGGACAATGGACAGGAGGCGATTGTGTAAATTCGAATTTAGCAAAACATCCAGGATTAGCAAGTAATAATGGGAGTATGTATATGGATTTCCCAACCTATTGTGCTCATATCCATTCCTGGCCATTATTGTATCAATTTAAGAAAAAAGAAAGCTTAGAAGCTCATAAAAAATAGTTCAACTAACAAATCACAAAAACACCAATTTAAAATGACAACAGAAAAAAAAGTTACCATTAAAATAGCCCTTATAGTAGCTATGGGAGGTTTTCTGATGGGTTTTGATGCTTCTGTAATATCGGGAGCAATTAAATTTATCGAACCTGAATTTCAATTGACCAAGCTAGAGTTAGGATGGGCAGTAAGTTCTTTGAGTCTTACCGCTACACTGGCTATGATGACAGCTGGACCTTTAAGTGATAAATTCGGCAGAAAAAATTTACTTAAATATACAGCACTTATTTTTGGTATATCTGCTGTTGGTTCAGCTTTAGCTCCAAATTTTATAACTTTTGTAATTGCTAGAATGCTTGGCGGATTAGGCGTTGGTGCATCATTAATTTTAGCTCCTATTTATATTGCAGAAATTTCTCCTGCAAAAATTAGAGGTCAAATGGTTTCTTTTAATCAGTTAAACATTGTTCTTGGAATATCAGTAGCCTTTTTCACAAATTACCTTATCCTACAGCTTGGACAGTCAGATGCTAGTTGGGCACAGTCATTAAATTTAGGAAAATGGAATTGGCGTTGGATGTTAGGCTTAGAAATATTACCTGCAATCTTATATTATGTAGCATTGTTTGTTGTTCCTGAAAGTCCGAGATGGTTAGCAATGCAAGGAAGAACAGATGAAGCATTAGAAATTATGAAAAAGGTAACCGATGAAGAAGATGCAAAAGAGCAACTAAAAGCTGTACAAAATAGTATGGAAGGAGATGCTAAAAAAGAGAAAGTATCAGTAAAAGAATTATTTAAACCAGCAATGAAATTGGTATTAACTATTGGCATCGGATTGGCGATATTACAACAAATTACAGGAATGAATGCGGTCTTATTTTATGCACCTATGATTTTTGAACAATCAGGTATTGGTACTGATGCCTCTTTTATTCAAGCAATTCTTGTAGGGCTCACTAATTTAGTGTTTACCATCATTGCGATCCTATTAATAGATAAATTAGGAAGAAAACCTTTACTTATTTTTGGAATGGCTTTTATGACCATTTCTTTGTTTGTTTTAGCATTTGGGTTTAATTCTGCTACATACACGTTGTCTCAGGATTCTGCGAATGGGCTTCCAACTGAGATTAATCAATCACAATTAGAACCACTCATAGGTCAAACATTTGATGATGAATTAACATACAAAGTTGCTTTAACAAAAGTACTAGGAGCAGATGCTCTTAAAGAACAAGAATCAAGCTTGATAACTGCAGCTGTAAGCATTAATTCATTGCTTATTTTGCTTGGTATCTTAGGGTTTGTAGCAGCTTTTGCGGTATCTATTGGGCCGATTATGTGGGTTATGTTTTCTGAGTTATTCCCAAATAGAGTCAGAGGTCTTGCTATATCATTTGTAGGATTGATTAGTTCTGCCATTAGTTTTGGAATACAATTTATTTTTCCTTGGGAATTAGCCAATCTAGGAAACACAATTACTTTTTTAATTTTTGGTGTTTTTGCCGCTATAGGTTTTGTATTTATAGTATGGAAAGTTCCAGAAACCAAAGGGAAGTCTTTAGAGGAAATAGAAGCATTACTAGTTAAATAAAATGTATATCATTAAGATGAACAAGGAAGAAAGAATCTAAAATAATCCATAAAATAAGAATATGATAACAATACATAATATAAAATATATAATATTACTATTTACTTTACTAAGCGTCTTATTTATAAGCTGTAAAGAAACAAACAGTGATAAAGTTATCCAAAAGGAACATATTGAAAAGAATAAAAAACCAAATATTTTGTTTATCTCTGTAGATGATTTAAATACAACTTTAGGCTACTATGGCAATACACAAATAAAATCACCTCAGATAGATAAACTAGCGAGTCAAGGCACCGCATTTATCAATAACCATTGTCAACAAGCCTTATGTGGTCCGTCTCGAGCAAGTATTCTTTCGGGTTTACGACCAGATAATGGTAAGATATGGGAATTATTTACGCAAGTACGTGAAGCAAATCCAGCCATGGTATCTTTGCCTGAATATTTACGAAAATTTGGCTATGAAACTGGTGGTAGTGGTAAGGTTTATGATGGGAGTACAGTTGATGCTTTAAGAGATAGTCTATCTTGGAGTATTCCTTTTGTTAAACCCAAAGGAACTCGATGGTTAGCCCATACTGAAACAACTCGTTTTGCTGGAGCAAGTAATGAGGATAAAAGAAATGTGCCTTTTGAAGCTCCAGATAGACCAGAATCAGAATTTTTAGATGCCAAAATTGTAGATGAAGGGCTAAAGTTATTAGATACTATGGTTAAAGGAGATAAACCTTTCTTTCTTGCTATAGGAATAAAAAAGCCACACTTGCCTTTTGTAGCTCCTAAAAAGTATTGGGATTTATACAATAGAGATTCAATTCAAATTGCTAAAGTACAAGAATTCCCTAAAAGTATTCCCGCTTTTCATTTTCAACCCTCATGGGAATTAAGAAGTGGCTATGCACCTATTCCTAAAAAAGATCCATTGCCTGTTGCCCTACAAAAAGAATTGAAACATGGCTATTATGCTTGTATATCGCATGCAGACAATCAAGTAGGACGATTATTAGATGCCCTAGAGAAGTTAGGAATTCGAGAAAATACCATAGTTGTTTTGTGGGGAGACCATGGCTATCATTTAGGAGATCATGCGATGTGGAATAAGTTTACAAATTTAGAGCAATCAACGGCTACGCCTTTAGTTATTTCTGCTCCAGGATATACTTTAAAAAACAAAACAAATTCTCCAACCGAATTGGTTGATGTTTTTCCTACATTATGTGATTTGGTGGGAATTGAAATTCCTGCAACTATTGATGGAAAAAGCCTAGTTGCTGTATTGAAAGATGGTACAAAAAAAGTGAAAGATTTTGCCATGACCCAATACCATAGAACAACAAAGAGTGGTGTAAAACTTGAAGGTTATTCTATCAGAACGGAACGCTATCGGTATACTGAATGGGTCAAAGAAATGTTTAAAAATGGAGATGGAAAATACAGTGTAGACAATGTTTATGCTGCTGAGTTTTATGATTATGAAAGTGATCCCTTAGAACGAAAAAATTTAATAACAGAAAGTAACTATAAAAATGAAATAGAAAAACATAAAAAGTTTATGGAAG
>CAYRZY010000003.1:23104-40554 GCA_964428855.1 uncultured Flavobacteriaceae bacterium | reverse complement strand
GAAACAGAAGAATATTATTGTTCTCTTCATGTGGTGATGAAAGGAAAAATAATTTTAAACAATTAAAAAACATAAATTATGAAAAAATTAAAAATCAATCATACGCTGTTGTTTCTTGCTATTTGCTTACTATTTATCCAATGTAAAGATGATGATGATACACCTGAAGCTACATTAAATATTCCTGATCCTATAGAGCTTGATCTGAACGAAGCTAAAGTAGCAGAAGGAAAAGAAACTTTTCGTTTTGATACTTTTGGTGATGAAGCTCTTTGGACCGATGTGCTAAAGTTAGACAAAGCCACTTTAGGAGAAGCCAATGGAGGTTTTGGTGCAGGATTAAGCCCAAACACTGCATTGAGCATCGGACTTAAAGTAGATGCCGAAGCATTACCACAGTCAGTTGTAGATGGAATATCTGACGGCTCTATAGATTTAGACGACCCAATGACGACAGCCGCACTATTAAGCCTTGATGCGGTGGTTGGTGTAAAAGGAAGCTTTGATACAGAAGGAAATTTAACTGCTATGGGCATTACCTGTGCATTATGTCATTCAACTGTAGACGATTCTTTTGCTCCCGGAATTGGAAGCAGAAAAGACGGCTGGGCAAATACAGATTTAAATGTAGGTGCTATTTTAGGCTTTGTAGATAATGTTGCCTTGGCAGATATACTAAGTGTAGATACCGAAACTTTTAACAGTGTAGTAAACAATTGGGGACCAGGAAAATTTGCACCGGTATTATTATTAGATGGTAAAGTAACCAAACCTAATGGAGAACTAGCTACCGTTGTCATCCCTCCTGCTTACGGACTACAGGGTATCACCCACGAAACCTATACAGGCTGGGGTGAAGTTTCTTACTGGAATCGATTCATTGGGGTATTAGATATGGGAGGCCAAGGTAATTTCTCGGATCCTCGTTTGAATGATTCCGAAAAATTCCCGTTAGCTGTGGAAAGAGGAGTATATGCTATTACAGTTTCTGAAGACTTAGTAGATCCAAAACTGGAAAGCTTATACGAATACCAAATGTCTTTGTTAGCACCTAGCCCAGACCCAAGTACTTACGATAAAGCTTCAGCAATACGTGGACAACAATTATTTAACGGAAAAGCAAATTGTGCATCCTGTCACTCTGGAGCCGCTTTTGCAGATAATGTATTGCACGAACCAGAAGAAATTGGAATCGATAATTTTGAAGCCAATAGATCACCTACGGGAAAATACAGAACTCCGCCATTAAGAGGGTTATTTGTAAAAGCTAAAGGAAATGGTTATTTCCATGACGGTAGATTTGCTTCAATTAATGAAGTGGTAAGTCATTACGACAATCATTTTGAATTAAATCTTAGTGATAATGAACAAAATGATTTAGTTGAGTTTTTAAAAGCTTTATAGGGGATTAGTATTATTTGATTTTGTTGGCTACTGTTATTTATATAATAGTAACCCTTTATTATTGTCTTTTTTGAATAAAAAAAGGGGTTTTCTCCCTTGAAATTTCATTTAAAAAACACTACCTTCGTTTAACAACCGATAAGGTTAATTGAAACGAACATATCTAAGTATTGTGCCAACTTCACTCGTCCTAAAATATCTATATACAAAAACAAGACTTAGGCACTGGTACTTTAAACAAGCTATTGTCTTTTAATATTTTTCAACCTCTTTTCTATCCGTTTTTTGTCAAGAATAGTTGTAATTTCTTTAGTCAAAGCCATTTCAAACGCTGTTTGTGCTGCAGATAGATATCCTCTTTGATAATAATATTCACCAACCAATGCATAGACTTCCCAATAATTAGGATTCATTCTTTTTATATCTAAAATTAACTCAGCACTTGCTTTCTCTTTTTTATCAATAATTCGGAGTAGTTCATGCCTCAAATCACGATAAGTTTCATAATTGGCAAAAGCTTCCGTCTCTATAAAATCATCTTTAGCAATATTTAATTTCTCTTCTGAAATTGTCTGCTCAAAATTTTGTTTTTCTCCCTCGTCGGCAGGCGGATCAAACTTCTTAAATACTTTATTTAAATCATAACTTACAAACTCGCCTAATTGATACGGATTAGAAGAAACCCATACTTTTAACTGTTCAGGCTGAAAAACAATGGAATGATGTGCCAACAATTGATTCAATGCTTTTTCATTGCCATAGCCGATTTTATCACCCTTTAAGCCTTCCTTATTTCTCAAAATAGCAACAGCTCTTTCTGGTGTAATTTTATCCTTTTCACTTAGTAACTCTTCTAATCTTTGATATCTGTATTGCGAATGACTTTCGGCTTTATGTTTTTCATTATTACTGTCATCCGCGTAAGCTTTACTTTGAAAATGGTTTGAACAAATCAACTTATCTGAATTGCTAACTTCATACACTCCAAAATTTTTAGGTGACACCTCAATAGACACCGCTTTACCATCTTTTGCACTTCCAATCAATATCGCTTCAGACACAAAAACCTCTCTCTTTTTTGCAATCGCTATGGCTTCATCAATAGTCGCTGCATATTGTAAAATTTCTCTAGTTACTAATGAAATGGGAGTCTTCGCTATTAACGGAATGTCAGATTTCCCTGCATTAATTGTAACTGTTAAGCCTTGATCATTCATACCAGACACCACGCCAATCATACCGCCCCAAGTGACTGACATAAACTTATAGCCTTTATCAGGAGCTACAAATGCGATTACTTTCTCTTTGGCAAAATCATCACCTGCATAGAAGTCAAAATTACGACCTATGAGTAAATTACCATCGTCCGTATTATCTCCCCAGACTGCAAAAGAAGAACAACCTACCAATGCCAAATCTTTTAAGGCATGACCAATATCATGTGCTCCGTGTAAATACAAACTTCTCATATAGTCATTTGCAATATCATCATATTGATTAGCTGCATACCTTGACACTCCATAAATCTCTGTTTGATACTCGTCAATAATATACAAATATGCTTTTCTATTGTACCAAGCTAAAAACTTTCTCAGCAACTTTTGTTTAAATTTTGAAGGAATAAATTCTTCTATTTTAGAGAAAAAAAGTGCTTCTTGCCGTTGGAGTAATTCTTGGGTCAGACTTCCGTTTGCCAAGCCTCGCTCTAAAGGGCTGCCTTTAATATACAATTCCCAAAGGCCTTGTTTGTTTTTTCTTAACTGATTCTTACCTAAAATAAATAGCGTATCATTGACCTGAATTCGTTCAGTAATTTCAAGTTCGGATTGACTAAAACTGGGTTGATTTTTTAGTGATTTAGAAATACCACAAGAGGTTAATAGGAATAGTAACCCTATTAATGCAATGAGATTGCGTTTTATGCTGTGACCCCCTCCGCCCATTATATTTGTTGTATAAATTTAAAAATTCTAACTGGGCACCTCCCCTTGAAAATAAGTGGAGGAACTTTCGCTTCTATGAATCAACTATATTTTGTTAACGGTTTAATACCATTAAGCAGGTTACTCGTGTCTCGTAATGCTATTTTTTTCGTCAACATCATCTTGATTATTACTCTTGATTAGCATTTACAATTTTCTCTAACAACTTTTCTCTACCTACAATTTCAGAACAAGTTAATACTGCACTGATTGTAACTCCCAACACACCGTGCATGTTTAAGCTTTGACCAGTAAAAAACAGATTTTTCAACTTTGTTTTCGGTGATAAAAACGATTTCATAGGACTTTCAGCATCCTTTACATAACCATACATAGACCCTCTATTTACACCTATATAATCTCTATAAGACAATGGTGTTGATGCGTGTACAGATTGGATAGCCTCTCTAATGTTTGGAAATTTCTTTTCTAATTCTGTTAGTATTACTTCAATTTTTCTTGCCTTAAATTCATTGTAAGACTCTCCTCTATCATTTTCATCAACAATCGTATTAAAAGTATCTTCCCAAGGTTTTACCTCATCAAAATTCATATAACTAATCACTGTCATGTTTTCAGCCCATTTGCCAATATTCTTCTTCGCACTCATAGATACCCAATACCCTTCTGGCCAACTTTCTTGCGTATACTCTTGAGCTGTCCATACTTTTTTATGATCTTTAAAATGGTAATTATTATAATTCAAATACGGAAATGATTCTGGCTTGAAAACAATATAAATACTAAAAGCTGAAATGATACTTTCTATATTTGAAATTCGCTTTACATACGACTTTCTCAATCTATTATCACCTAACATTTTGATGGTATGCTTAGGTTCTATATTTGAAATGAACAAGTCTGCAAAAACTTCAGTGTCATTTTTAAGAATCACAGAAGTTAATTTACTTTCTTCAAAACCAAATTGAGTTACTTCACTTCTCTTATATACCTCTCCTCCATATTCCTTTAACTTCCGAATCAATAATTTAGCGATTTGACCACCACCATTTACACATCTATACGAGCTTTGTATGTAAGAATTTACTGACAGGGCGTGTACATACAATGGTGTTTTATCTCTATCGCCAGCATATAAAAAATTAGAACCTGCCAATACAGATTTTAATTTTTCGTTAGTAGTAATACTGTCTAAAAAATCACTGATTTTTAAAGATAATAATTCTGTATTTTCATAAAATACAGAGGTTGGCTGTAAATTATACAAAGGAAAACTATTGCAAGTATCTATTAGTTTATCGCAATACATTCGTATTGCCTGCCCTTCTTCAGGAAATTGCTCAATTAATTTATTGGCAAAATTATCATAGCCTTGTGCATGAGGATATTCAATTTCATCATCATCAAAAGTAATGACATCAAACTTATCTTCGTCTAATTTTTTAAGTTTTAGGTCATCCATAATGCCTAAATACTTGAAGTACATGTATAGATTCTGACCTTTATCCAAGCCGCCAATATAATGAATGCCCGTATCGAAAATGGTCTTGTCTCTTACAAAAATCTGTAAATTACCACCGTATTGATTGTTTTTTTCGAGCACACAGACACTATAGCCTTCTCTGGCTAAAATATTTGCGGACACCAAGCCACCCAAACCACTACCAACAATGACTACATCATATTTTTTCTTCATTTCTTCAAATAAATGATTGGTGAATTCACTTGTTTTTGCTCCACAAAACCAGCGGATTTAAAAAGTGCTGCTAAGGTATTATTTTTTATCAGTATAATTTCTTTTAAATGTGACAATGGCAAATTCTCGACAACTTTGTACATACCAGCATCCTCTGAAGAAACTATTAAAATCTCTGCTTTATCAATATTTAGCTCATCAACTGAATTGACATAGATTATTTTTTTATGGATTGCCGTATAACAATTCGCCGCAATTGACCTTTGTTCATCGTTTGCTATATAAGTAGTCATTCTTCGATCTAGTGATCGTGAAACTAATAAGATATCTAATTGCCCAAAATCATCAGCTATATGTGCTATTTTCGCTTTAAGCGGAAGCAAATCAGCAACTTCTTTATACCCTAATTTATTTTCTTTAAAATCCTTTTTTACGGTTTGAAACAGCTCAGCTCCTTTATAGCGATAATTATTCAGTAAAATATCTTTAAAATAACCTGCTTGCTCTATTTCATTACGTAGCAAATTAAATTTATTCTTATAAAAAATTGAAATATTCTTTGTTCTTTCTCTATCCGAAACTCCGAAAGACACATCGTCAAACGGAATTCTCTTTCCGATTTTCACGGTCAAACTACCATCATAAATAACATAATCCTTCTTAGGTATTACCTCAGCATTCCCATGCAAATACAAAGGCAATATGTCTATTTTCAATTGTTCTGATAAGAAAAAAGCTCCTTTATGAAATCTACCAATTTTATTGGTAAAGGAACGTCTTGCTTCAGGGAACACCACCAAACAATAGCCTTGTTTGATTTTTTCTTTCAAAGGATCTAAATTACCCCCCACACCACTTGACACAGGATAAAAGCCAACCACTTTAGCCAATATGCCAAATACGGGCGATTTATATACCCAATCATTTACCAAATAAATAACATTTGGAGTCACCATACCAATAGTCAGCGTATCTATAAAAGAGGAATGGTTTGCAATAATAACTGCTGGTTTTTCAAAGGTTTCATTATATGGATTGATAATCTCTTTTTTAATAAACGGATTGCCATACAACACAATAGTGACCAGTTTTGAAATAGCATTGTGTAGCCATCTCATTTTCTTCTTTTTAGAAATAGGGATCAAAGGAAAAATAGTAATACTCAGTATTGATAATAGTATTGCTCCTAGTCCATAAATACCAAATAAAATTACTGAGTGTATAAAAGTTCTTAATTGTATAGGAGCCAATCCTTTTGAAGTACGCCAGCCAATAATAAAGTTAAAAATGAGTGGTTGTATGGTAAATGATATCAATACTGCCGATAAAATTCCGATAATGGAGATGATAGAAATTGACTGTAAAGCAGGGTGCTTAGCAACAATCATGACGCCAACTCCTAAAATGGTGGTAATGACAGATAATAAAATTGACGTTTTATAAGTTACCAATTCATTAATGCCATATTTATGTTTTTTCAATAAACCATTGGTCATAAAAATACTATAATCAACACCCAAACCGAAAATAAAAGTTGAAATAATAATATTAAAAATATTGAATGACACACCAAACAAGCCCATAACACCAACGGTAATCATCCACGTTAAAACTATAGGGATAATTGTAATCAATGCCAATTCTATACTTCTAAAAAACAAAATCAATATCAGGACTACAGCCAATAAGGAATAGCCAATAAGCTTATTAAAATCGTCTTTTAGACTCCCTAAAAATGTTTCATTAATATGTTTTCTATCAATAACAACAGTTTGTGGTAAATCAACCAACTTCTTTGAGACTTTTTCTAGGCTTTTATCATCAACTTTCACCAAAGATACTGCTGTAGAAAAACCTTTATCATTAGAAATAAACTCTTCTAAAAATAAGGAGTTAAGAGATTGATAATCGGCTAAACCTATCGGAGTAAAATCGGAATTCAGCACTGAATAAAATCTTTTAAAAGTAGTAGGTTTAAAACCAAATTCCGCCCCACTTTCTTGTAATTTTTTCTGTAGGATACCTTTTCTATCTGACTGCCAAAAGTTATTCCATTTGGCAATTTTATTTTCTTGTGCTTCTTTTGATAACACTACAGAACCTACTGAACTAAAACTTAAAATATCATTATTACTTTTAAGCGTTGACAACTCCTCAAAGATAGTATTGTTGGCTGTTAAGGTTTCTTCAATCGTATTACCATAAGCTGTAACATAAATGGATTTTGAAGCAAAATTCATCAAATCGTCTAGCTTTTTTTCGGTAGCTTTTAATCCCTCAGTTTGAAAGTTCATTTTTGAAATATCTTGATCAAAAATGACATTTTTATAGGTAAAAAGACTTATCAAAAATACAACCGCCAAGACTCCAATTAAAATCTTACTCTTATGAAAAGGATAAGCTGCAAAATTGTCTATCACAGTTTTTTTCTGTGCTTTACCTTCATTCTTTAAACGATAAGCTTGAGGAACAAACAACAAAGCGAAAATTGAAGAACTCACCACACTTATAGAAGCGAAAACGCCTAAATCTCTCAATGCTTCAGATTTTAAAAACAATAAACATAAAAAAGCCATCGCAGTAGTAATACTACTCATTAAAATAGGCTTGGTTACATCTTTATAAAGCTGTTTTACATCATTATTATTTTTATAATGGGTCAATATATGTAAGGCATAATCTAGTGTAATTCCTAACAAAACAGAACCGATTCCTAAAGATATAGATGATATTTGACCTTTTAAAAGATACAGAATAGCAACCGCTAGTAGGGCTCCAAAAACTGTAGGAACAAACAGAATGATAGGGATTAACAATTTTCTATAAAAGAAAATTAAAATCAACAACAGTACAGACATCGCGATACTAATGGTAAACTGAATGTCATGTTTTATCTGACTTGCATTTGCGACAGCTATAACTGTTGAACCATAATATTCACTAGAAACGGTATTAGAAAACGCCTTATTTAATCTTTCTTGTGTTGCATACAACTTCTCTACAAAGACAGTATTACCATCCGTTTCGTTTGCTGCCAATTTTGGCACAATAAACAGTAGTAAATTCTTATTGTCTTTGGTGATTAAGAATCCGTTATGGATTTTAAAATTATCGTCAATTTTTAATTGCTCTAGTTTTTTCAACCCTAAAAAAGTGAGGCCTAACGGATCTTTTAGTATCGTTTTCTTAGCAACAATACCCGTGGGAGAAATTAACGTTTTATAATTGGCCTTGGTAATTTCTTGAATGCTATCTTTATGTAATCGCTGCTCTATAGATTTATAATCACTTTCATTTAGAAAAAGCGGAATATTTTGATAAACAAAATCTAACGTTTTATCAATCTCATCATTGGCAATTTCACCTTGAATGGCTTTAATATAACCACTCTTATAATTATTTAAACTATCCACCAAGGTTGATGCATATTGAGTTAAATCGTCTTCATTGCCTTTGTTTTTTACCTCTAAATACACAATAATTTTATCGGCAAAATTAACATGCTGTAAAACTTTATTGGTAATGTCAGATTTTTCTGAATTCGGAATCAGCTTGGTAATGTCTTCCTCAAATTTCAATTTTGAAGCTGTAAAAGCCAAACCAGCAAACACAAGTAGCAACAAGCCAACAGCCAATAATTGTTGCTTTTGTAAACTGTGATATATTTTAATAAAAAAATTATCCATGTTTAACTTCTGTTTTACTTTTTCTTTTTAGACTTAAAATGACATATCCTATCAATCCGAAAAGAATAGCCATACAAGTTGCCAATACAAAACTACCCACTACATATTGAATTAAGTGTGCTTTGATATTAAAATTTGAATCTATTTGATCAAATTCAAAAGTTTTTTTACTCGCCAACACCAAACCACCCATTTTTAAACTTCCATAAATAATAAAGGGAATAAATATAGGAAAACTCACATTAGAGAATGCAAAACTGATGGTCTTATTTAATTTTAAAAAAGTGGCTACCACAACTGATAATATGGAATGAAATCCCCAAAAAGGAGAAATACCAATAAAAGTACCTAGGGCAATAGACAATGATTTTTTTAATGTTGAATCATTACTACCAATCAAATCTTCTTTAAAAAAACGTTTAAAACCTTTTTGTTTGAATTTTCTATAAAAATCTCGTGGTTTTATATAGACAATTGCAATGATTAACAACCAAGTATTGATAGCACTAATTCTGACAAAATCTTTAAAAGGTCTATAATGTGAAACTCTTTCTAAAGGGTCATAAAGTACTCGAATCGGAATATTCTTCACCAAAACACCACGCCAAGACGCTTTAACCATGACTTCTACTTCAAATTCAAACTTAGTACTTAAAAATTTAATTTTGTTAACTTCTTTTACAGGATATAATCTAAAACCCGATTGTGTATCTTGTAATTTATACCCAGTTTCTGCCCAATACCAAAAGTTTGAAAATTTATTGGCAAAACTATTTTTTCTAGGCATGCCTTCTGCATTCAAATTTCTTGCACCAATCAATAACATGTTCTTATTTGCAGCACTCATCAACTCATCAATAAATAAGGGAATATCATCTGCATAATGCTGACCGTCTGAATCTATAGATAAAGCATATTCAAAACCAAAGTCTTCTGCTTTTTTTAAACCTAACTGCAAAGCATTTCCTTTGCCTTTATTTTGCTCTAAATGGATTTGCTCTAAGTCAGGATAATTTGATAAAATAGTTTTGGTTGTATCTGTAGAACCGTCATTTACAATAATAACATGGCTCGTATAGGTTAAAACGCCTTCAATTACTCGTTGTAATGTTTTATGATTGTTATAGGTAGGGATGAGTACGCAATAGTTAATTGCATCAATTCTTTGAGATATTTCTTGATTTGTACTCACCTAGAACTTTAAAGTATTAAAGCTCCGAAATTACATTTTTTTCTTCGGTTGAAAAAGATTTAGACTGTAAAACAAAGGCTTTGATATAGGTTTTTTTTGCTTTGCTAGAAACTGCTTTTAAATGCTTATAAATATAGGCAGCATCTTCACTTTTTTTTGCTCTATATTTCAATATTTTGGGTGAATTCTCTTGTATACTTAAACGAATTACTCGCAATTCAATATCTTTAGGATTCTCTGCAATAATATACTCTAGCATAGCAGCCCCTTCTTTAAAATATTTCTTTTTATTGGCAATTTTTTTAGCATGTTTTGCCTTTAATGTCAATGCTGCGGCTTTGTAAGCAACAAAAACAGCCTTATCCGTCTTTTTAATGTCTTTTAATTTTTCGAAAAACTGTTTTGATACTTCTTTAGAGTCTGATGCTTTTATATATAGCTCTCTCAATTCAGAAACTGAAGGTTGCCCAATAAAAAGGGAAATAAAAACTATGTAAAAGGTTATTTTCATTATGAATCAACTCTAAAAGTTCCGCTAAATTTCAAGGCCAATACTTCATCCATTTTGGTTATATTCTTTACTTTAAATTTACCATCTTCTTCAGTAATAGTCAATTCTAACTTCAAGTTTGAATTTATATTCGGATTGATCAATGCCATAAATTTTATATTTCTAGACGTTTCCATAAACAAGGTTAAGCCCAATGCTTTTTCGGTCAATTCTTTTATAATCTGAATCATACAAACGCCTGGCATTACTGGATTGTCTGGAAAATGACCCTTGAAAATTTCATGGTCTTGATTGACAACAATCTCAGCATTTACTTTATTGTCTTTATAAACAAAATACGCTGTTTTATATAAGTTTTTTAATAGCATTAATTATTTTAGTTTTTGCAAAAATAAGACTTCTTTTTGAATTGATCTGAAATTAAAATTAGAGGTACAAAAACTATTCCAATCTGTCAATTTACAATGGCGGTAAAATTCCTCTCTACCGGTACGCCTCTATATGCAAACTAGCGAGAGAGGAAGACTTCGTCGAGCGAGACTTCGCTGAGTAGAGAACCCCAAAGAAAAATTAAATAAGCAATTACACATAAAAAAATAAATCCAATAATAAAGTCATATTTGTAATATTTACTTTCAACGTCATAGAAACTACCTTTAAAACCTTTAAACATCCAAATAATTAAAACACCAATCTTGCCAATTACATACCCTGCTTCTATCATAATCTAATCTTCTTATAACATTTTTATAGAATATGCCTTACATGATTGTTTTAAAATCTTGATAACTCTTCTACTGATGCGAGCGTCACGCTCATATCAACTAAGCTAACTCTACTCATTTTACGAATATAGTAAAATATCCTTTTAATGTGTATCTAAATATCTCAACTCAATTCTCAACTTTATATTTTTGTGCACTATTGAAATTTCTTTTGCCAAAGCTTTTACTACTTTATCAAAGGTAATAATTACCTTTTCTTTTGTTTTTGAAGTGTTTACTATTTTATTCAAATCTCGGCTACAATCACTTATAAAGAAAAAATTATTTCGTTTCTCTGCCTTTGATTTATATACGATAAACTCAGAATTGCTATACTTTTTTTCTATGTGGTGTTGTTCTTTCAATAACAATTTAAAATCCTTTTTTAAGGTGTTTAAAACTATCTTTTTGTTGAGTTCATCTAAAACAAAATTGATATTGAAATCATTTTTTATGAATTCTAAATCTAATATTCTGCTGCCAAACTCAGTTGTAAAAACCACTCTATGATGTTCGTTTGCTATTTTCTTGATAATCATGAGTCCGCCTAAATGCTTACCGTAAACTTCTATGTTGGCTTTATAGACATAATCTTTTGTCGTATCAGAAAAATAAGGATTGGTAAAGGTGGTACTTGTAACTTTTGTTTCAACAAGGTTTTTGGTTGTACTTAATGTACAGGATGATAAGCCGATAAGTAATAGACTAATTAAAATAAGTTTTATTTGTCTTTTTAAAATCATTTTTTTAACATCTTATTTTGAAGTACTTAATTATTTTAAAATTGAAGAGCAATGAGATTCTTCACTCCATTCGTTCCTCATTATGTTCTGAATGACATTATCTTTTTAAAAACCCTCAATAAGGGTTCTTATATTAATATTCTTTCATTTTTTTCTTGATAAAAAAACGAAACAATCCCAAACCCTCGGGACTGAATGACATTTTAAACTAATTATTAAAAACCTCATTTTTAATGACTTGATTTTCTTTTCTATTTTTAAATACAATCTTAGTATAGTCGTCAGACGGTTCTATCATCTTTACTTCAAAAACAGCATAACTACTTTTGTCAAAATTTAACACAAATTGTTTGATATATTTTTTAAGTGTGGCATCTTTTGAGCTGAATTGCACTTGATAAGACTTCGTTGTCTTTGTAAAAGTCATTATAAATTCATCATCATTAAACATAGTGCCGCTGATACTATTGACAATCAATTGATTTAATTTTTTAAACAGTTGGCTAGAACCGATTTTAACGTCACTTTTTTTTCCTTCATCATTAATTAGCAGTTTGTCACCTTTAAAGATTACACTGTATTGAAACGGATTTGTATATGCCCATTTAACTAAATTAGGAGACTTAAACAGTATTTTACCTGACGTTTTGATATCATCAGATAAGAAATTCATGTGCTTATATTGGGTGAAATCGCTTATGATGGTCTTTGTTTTTGAGGCCGTAACTTTTACTTTCTCTTTAAAACTGTTTATCTCTGTACTTGTCATCTTCGTTTGAGCTGACAAAGTGGTGGTCATTACCAATAAAAAAAATAGTGTTTTATACATAAGCTTCTAATAAAAAATTCTAAAACATTCAGTCTTAGACATCATTGTTTATTGTTCTAATTTCACTCTCAATTCTTTGCCCACGAATTCACGAATTAATATTTCGCAATAAATATAACTATAAAAAAATTATCACAAATCTTCGAAAAATCCAAAGGATTTTCAATTCGCGAAATTACAATTTTACTTTAGTAGAATTAATTAGTGCATTCATGGCAAAACATATACTTACTCTAATGAAATGCGTCTAATTCAAATAATTGTTCTACTGTAACTGTTTCTAATTCGTTTTTTTGTAAAAATAACAATAATTGTTCCAAAACAATAATCGCTCGTTCATTAGTGTCATGTAGCAGAACAACATCTCCTGATTTTAATTGTCTTGTGATTCTTTCTATTATTTTTTTAGGGTCTTGAATCTTGGTATCTAAAGACCTGATATTCCAGCCTATTACATGATGCTTGCTTTGTTTTATTGCCTTTGCAATATTCGGATTTGTAACGCCGAATGGAGGTCTAAACAATTTGACGTGTTTATTTATCAGATCGAAAATTAAATCGTCAGTTTTTTTCAATTCAGCCAGCACTCTTTTTGTAGAGAAAAATCCGAAATTATTAGAATGACTATACGAATGATTTCCAATAGTATGACCAGCATTGACTATCTGTTTAAATAGTTCAGGATACTCTTCTATTTGCTTGCCAATACAAAAAAAAGTAGCTGTTGCATTGTATTTCTGCAAAAGCTCTAGTATCTGTGGTGTAATTACTGGATGCGGACCATCATCAAAAGTAATAGCTACAGTATTTTTATTAAAACTAGGATTGGAATGAAATGCATTTAGAAAATAATTCCACCGTATATGAAACGAACCTATACTGGTTAAAACAAACCATCCTGCAACCAATAAAATGCATAAATAACTGGGTAAGTTAAAAAAAAATATTACAGGAACTAAAAGAATAAATATGCTATTTACATGTCCAAATTTTAGCATAATTGCAATAAAGTAAAACTATGATTCTCACCTCTGTATTGATTGTATAACAATACATTTTTAAATGACTTCGCACTGATATTATTTAGTTTTGTTGCTTCTGGCACTTGCTGATGTTTTGTCAATTTTGCACCCAGCCAAAAACCAAATGAGGAAGCTGTATTATACTCTCCACACAAATGCTTGTAATACAATTGTTGTGTTTCTTTAAAAACTCCTTCTTGTAAATGTGTATAAAAATGATCGTAATCAACATCGCCATTTACACCTAAAATAATGGCATCAATATCGTCACTAGAAAGCTGATTTGTTTGTAAAAAAGCTTTAAGTCTATCGTTTAATTGCTCTAAAGTCAATTGACTTATAATTTCAACATCAGTTAATTGAGCATACGTACTTTCTTGCTTTGCATCCGATAAGGAAAAAAATGAAGCTCCTTCACCAAAAATTGTTCCAACAGAATTAGAATTTTTCAAATCAAAAGTATTGACTTTATCCTTTTTAATGTGATTTACTAATTCATGCAATTTATAGGTATGCTCACCTATCTCATCTACGCCGCCCACTAAAATAGTTGAAGCTTCCTTTTCCATAAATTTCAACTGAGCATCTATCAAACAAGATTCAAACGAAACTGCAGCATGCACATAGGTGAAATTATACGCTTTACATTGTAAACCCAATGCTATTTGAGCTCCGACAGTATTGTGTGTAGATTGAATAAAAGCTGTAGGTGTTAAATACTCTTCATTATTGTCTATAATAGCACTCAAAAACTTCTCAGAGTCTTTTAAACACCCCAAACCAGTGCCGGTTATAATTACATCTGGCATCGTTATTTCAGCGTCTTTCAATGCCAAACTAGAGGCGACTACGCCCATTTTAATTCCTTTAGCCATCCGTCTTGCAGCGGCAGGCGGAATGTATTCTTTGTAATTAGGATTGATGGTTGATAAAATATTTTCGTGATAGCTTATTACCTCGTCTAAAAACTGAGTTTTATCAATTGTATGTTGTGCAGAAACACAACCTAAACCGTTTATATAACAAGCTGCCATTTAATTTTTTGAGAATATTAATGTTGAACAATTACCTCCAAAACCAAAGGAATTAGAAAGTACATGTTGTATCTTTTTTTCTTTTAGGATGCTTACAGGAATAATACCCGTTTCTTCAATTGCTGTTTTAAAATTCAGATTCGGAAAAATAACTTGATGTTGCAAAGCCAATACAGCATAAACAGCTTCAATTGCAGCTGCTGCTGCCAATGTATGCCCTGTATATGATTTTGTTGAGCTCAAATCAGGAACTTGACTACCAAATACACGTAAAATCGCTTTACTTTCTGATAAATCATTGTTTGAGGTTGCTGTACCATGAGCGTTGATATAATCAATTTGCTCTGGCAACAAATCGGCTACTTTAAATGCTTTTTGCATAGCTAAGGTTGCTCCTTCTCCGTTTTCGGAGGATGCTGTTTGATGAAAAGCATCATTTGCATTGCCATAACCTGACACATAAGCCAATACTTTTTTATCCTGTTTTTTTACAATTTCGTCAGACTCTAATACTAAAAAAGCTGCTGCCTCCCCTAAATTTAATCCTTTTCTATTTTCGTCAAATGGTGTACAGTAGGTATCTGATAAAATCATTAAAGTTTTGAATCCGTTGATAGTAAACTTTGACAAGCAATCTGCTCCGCCTACCACTACTCTATCCAATTTACCAGACTTTATCAACCTGGCTCCTAACATTATTGCGTTGGCTGAAGAAGAACATGCTGTACTAATGGTGGTTACAAAATCGGTTATTCCTAATTGTTTGGCTATTTTTTGAGTAGCATCTCCACCGTGATGACCATCAATATATTTCTGATGTTTTGCATCCGTAAAGTAATCGTAATAATATTTTTCGGTCATGTCCATTCCTCCAACACTGGTTGCAGAAATCAATCCTGTTTTACAATCTGAAATATCTTCAATTTTCGCATCAGTAATTGCTTGCTTGGCAGCCAACACGCCTAACATAGCTGTTCTAGAATAGTTATTAGATGCTGGTAAATTCAACTGTTGAATCAATTCGTCATTTGTCAGCTTAATTTCACCCACCATGATATTAGTTGCGTGACGAGTTTCAATATTTGAAATGACTGAAATACCAGGTTTGCATTGCAACAAGCCATGATAATTTTCTTCAACGGTTGTCCCTATTGAAGAAATAATACCCAAGCCAGTAATTGCAACTTTTTTACTCATTTAATTGCTAAATATATTCATTAAGAACCCTTTATAATAAGAAACACTTATCGTTGAAGGTTTTTTGCCACGAATTTCACGAATTTTCACAAATAACTTAGTGGAAATTATTATTAAGGAAATTACACGAAGCAGACTATTCGTCTGCAAAACATAGACTCATTTATTTTTCTCTATGCTCAGCAATATAAGTTGCCATAACTTCAATAGATTCAAATATTTTTTTTCCTTCTTTTGGGTCTGACAATTTGATGCCATAATCTTTGTCTAGCATTACAATCAATTCTAATGCATCAATAGAATCTAGACCTAGTCCGTCTCCGAAAAGCGGATCGTTATCGCCTATTTCATCAATAGAAATATCTTCTAAGTTTAGATTTTCTATAATTTTCTCTTTTAATTCTAATTTTAATCCTTCCATCTATTCCTTTAATTTTGATATATATTGGTTAATTCTTTTATTGTATGTTTTATTTCTCCTTTACGGGATACCATATACATAAAGCCTTCATAGTTATCATTATCAACATCTACCCACCCGCAAAGCACACTTTCTGCTTTATTTTTATCAAGTAATACACTTGCATAATTACATAAAAATTCTGCGTTAAAGGTATCAAAAACAAAAAAAGCATTTTCACTTTTCAATTGATGCTTGATACTAATCTCTCCGATAGCAATATTTGGCAACGTGTAAACAAATATGGCGGGACTCGGATAATAATTCTCTTTATCTTGAATAGCATTTTGATGTTTTCTATCTGTATCTAAACTTGAGGCTCTATTTGACAAGACGATTGCAATATTTCTATCTGTACTATTTTTATCCTCTTGGAGGATATATTCAGCAGCTAAAAAGGACAATTTACTTAAATTATCCATTTTAAAAAACTTCGCATATTTTAATTCTAAATGCTTGTATACATTTTTAAAAAAAGATTTAGGCTCATTGGCTTCATCCTCAAAAACTAGCTTATCATTTAAAATGATACTAGCATCTTTGATTTTGCAATAAGATTGTATGTAGTATTGAGTATTCAAATTATTTTAAGCCTTTTTACAAACAAATATAGTATGGTATTCACCAACGGCAATATCTTCTTTAATTACCAGTCCAGCTTTGTCAATTAATTGCTTAAACACTTCTGCAGGATACATTTTACTGTTACCATTTGCCAATACCGTAAAGTATAAGGATGTGGCTTCTAAAATGAATTTTGCATTGTCAAATTTTTGTCTGTCAGTAAAGGTCTCCATAATCATCAATTCTGCATCATCATCCATTGATCGTACTGCTGTTGTTAATATTTTCAGAATCTCTTCTTCAGAAAAACAATCTAGAAACTGACTCATCCAAATGGTATTTGCACCTGTAGGAATTTTCAACACTCCTTCTGACAACCAGTCAATTTCATAACCTGACACCCTA
>CAYRZY010000003.1:0-23004 GCA_964428855.1 uncultured Flavobacteriaceae bacterium | reverse complement strand
ACCTTTGTAACAAACCTCATTAGTAAAATTCATATTTACATTAACGGTTTCATGAGCATTTAGAAAATAACCTACTTTGGTAATCTCATAATTGCCTTCTTCATTTTTAAAAACAATGTCTGAACTTTCTGCAATCTCTAGTAAAACACCAATACCATATTTACTAATTGATAATTCTTTTGAGATATCATCTGTAGAAATACCTCCTTTTTTTCTTTTATCAAAAATTAGATCTAAAATACCTAATTTTCTAAGAGAAACTGTTGCTTGAAATACAAATGGAGCAAAAGCTATTCTTTGGGCTGCTTCTAAAGCATCAATGGCTTTTAATGATTTTATTGACATATATATTTGGTTCTTTGATTGTACAAATTTAGTGGATTAAAAAATATTTACACCTTATTTGTTTTTTATTTTTTTAAAGATAATAGCGGTATTACAACCTCCAAAACCTGAGGCTGTTTTCAAAAACACATTCAATTCTTTCGATGCTGTTTTTTTAATAATATTGATAGGCTGAGAAACACCCAATTCATCAAAACCATAAGAAGCATACAATGTATTATTATACAAAGATTGCATTCCTATAATGGTTTCTAACAAGCCTGAAGCACCTAGTGTATGTCCGTAATATCCTTTTAAACTATTTACAGGCACACTTTCTAAATCCATTCTATTTAACGCAACCGCTTCCATTTCATCATTATAATTAGTGGCGGTACCATGAAGCGACACATAATCAATTTGATGCGTTTTTATCTTAGCTTCTTTAAATGCAGATTTCATACTTCTCACTAAACCTTCACCTGTTCTAGACGGCCCAGAAATATGATTGGCATCATTATGAGAAGCATCTCCTAAAATTTGGACGGCATCATCACTCAAATAAGCTTCGTCTGAAGTTACCAATACCGAAGCTGCTGCCTCACCAATATTTATTCCTGTCCTATTTTTTGAAAATGGTTTACACGGAGCATCACTAATCGCTTTAAACGACTGAAAACCTGATAATATAAATTCAGAAACCACATCACCACTAACAATTAGCACATGATTGTACAGCTTACTTTCTATCATTCTTTTGGCCACAGAAACTGCCATAACACCTGAAACACAAGCATTAGAAATTATAACAGCTTTATTTTGTAGCCCTGAAAATTGTTGAATTTGCTTTCCTAATTCGGACAAATAGGCTCTTTCTTTTGGGAACGCTGAATTCTCATCTAATGTATCTACATTACCTTTAGTGGTTGAAATTATAAAGCCTGTTTTAGCATCTAAAGGAATCTTAGACTGCTTTATCACATCTTGCAATGATAGAATCATCATCTTTTCTAAGCGTGTATATGCAGTTATATCTCCTATGTTTTGAAAAGCAGTATCTAGTTTTTCTGTATCAATTATTGAAGAGTAAAATGGTTTTTGAAGTAAACTACTATCGTCAATTCTTTTAATACCTGACACTTCTCGTGAAACATTTTCAATATTAGAAGCTGTATCAAAACCTAAGCTTGAAATTATATTATTATATGTTACAAATATCTCTTTCATTTATTCTATCAAACCAACTTTCCGTTTCCAGTCCTCAAAAAATTGAGGAAGAATTAATGACAGTTCACCTTTATCACTCACAAAAACTTGAATGGTTTCACCAGTACACACTAATTCACCAAGTGGATTGAATATTTTATAGCTAAAAATCATTTTTGCCGCTGGCGAATCTATAAACGTAGTTTCAATTTTTGCGATATCACCATATTTTAATGGTAATTTATGTTCGCAAGTTGATTTTATAATTGGCGTAACAAAACCATTTGCTTGTACATCTAAATAAGAAATACCATGTTCTCTCCCAAAAGCCTCTCTCCCATCTTCAAAATAGGTAATATAATGACCATGCCAAACAATCCCTAAAGGATCAGTCTCATTGAATCGGACTCTTATCTCTGAACTAAAACTAATTTTTTTATCACTCATACTGCTCTTTTCTTTTTATCATAAATTACGGAAATGGCTACTGTAACAATAAAAAATAGTAATAACAGTCCTATTTCAGGCAATACTTCTTTGAGTCCGCCCTGTCGTAAAAATACATCATAAAACGCATTCAATCCCCAATTCATTGGCGATATATTTGAAACCAATTGCATAAATTTAGGCATTAAAAAAACTGGAACCCAAACTCCACCAATAGCCGCTAAAATAACTACAGAAGTTGCTCCGAAAGGAGCAGATTGCTCTGGTGTGCTAGACAATGTACCTAATAAAATTCCGAAGCCAATGGCTGCTAATCCTGAAAAGAATGCAACTACAAATAGTGTAACGAAATTAGAACCTACCTCTAAAGCTGGCAAACCTAAATAAGGCAATACATAAACCCCAACTGCCAACATTAATAAAAATTGCAACAAACATACAATAAGGTAAGTAATTGTCTTTCCTCCTAATACTGTTAAATAGGAAACAGGATTTGTACGCAAACGCACAAAAGTACCTTGATTTTTTTCTTTTACTATGTTGATGGATAATGGGATTACGATAAAAAATATCGCAAACAATGTCCAAGCTGGCACATTGTGTTGTGTGGAGTTTGGAATGACGGCCAACTCACCTTCTTTTGGATTAATTTCTTTGAAGGATACAAAATTAGTTGAATCTAATAAAGGATTATCCTCTGAGCTATCATCACTTAATTCTTCTTGAAATGCTTCATAAATAGATTTTGATTCTATTTTAGAAATCATTTTATCGATGTTATTTATCACCGCATTTTTAAATGATTTTTGAACCGCAGGATCAAAATACAAATTAATTTCTTTGGCTTGAATTGGTTCATTACTAACAATAGTATCTTCTTCAACACCAAACTCACTTAATATATTTGAAACATTTTGATCTACTTTCTTTTGTAAGTCAGAGCTTAGGTTTTTTGGGATGACAACTGCCAATTGATAGTTTCCTTTTAAAACAGCCGTCTTTGCAAACTCCTCTGTAATATTCTCATTATTCTCTTGTGTTACAATCTCAAAAGCATCACTTTTTTTAAGATTGTTATGAATTTCTTTAGAAATATCACCTTTATCATTGTCAACAAAAAGTATCGGAACTTTAGTATTATTTATGGTTTTAAAAGAACCGTCTTGAATTAAAGTAATGGTAATTATCAAGACCAAAGGCATCACAAAAAGAATGACCAAACCACCCATATCTCTTGACAGCAGTAACAATTCTTTGTATGTAGAGCTTATTAATTTACGCATAGTCTCTTAATGCTGAACCTGTTAATTTGATAAAAACTTCTTCTAAATTACGAGCATCCTCAGTGTTTTTAATAAGTACTTCAGGTGTCCCTGTAGAAATGATAATTCCTTGATCTATGATAGCAACTTGCGTACAAAACTTTTGTGCTTCGGTTAGATGATGAGAAGTATATATAATTGTAGTTCCGTTATTATTCAAGGTTTTTAAATGCTCTATAATTACATTTTTTGATTGCACATCTACACCTACTGTAGGTTCGTCTAAAAACAATATTTTAGGTTGATGTAAAATTCCTGCAATTAAATTCACTCTACGTTTCATCCCTCCTGAAAAAGTATCAATCTTCTTATGAGCAAATTTCTCTAAGCCTAAATAAGCTAAACTTTCAGCAACTTTAGTTTTTAAATTTTCACCTGACAAACCGTACATTGCTCCAAAATACATCAAATTTTCATGTGCTGTCAATGTTGGGTATAGAGCATATTCTTGAGGAACAACACCAATAGCTTGTTTTATTTTTTTTGCATCCTTTTTAAAGGACATTCCGTTAATTTCTAATTGACCTGAAGTTGGTTTTAACAATCCACAGAGCATAGAAATTAAGGTTGTTTTTCCTGCTCCATTAGGGCCTAACAATCCATATATTTCACCTTGTTCAATTTCTAACGTCAATTGATCTATAGAAAAAAAGTCAGTATTCTTATATTTTTTAGATACATTATTGATATGGATTACTGGTAAACTCATATTGCTTTTCTTAATTTTTTAAAAAAAACTTCTTCTCTATTTGACAGTGCTACCAATTGGTCTGCTACTTTGTTATATGCATCTATTTCTGGACTTCTATTTTTATAAATTCTAGAAGCATCAACAGCAAAATCTCGCCAAGAATTACCTATCTCGGTAATCTCATTTGACAACTCCTTTAATTTATCATTCTTTAATATGACGGCCGCTTCTTGTAAAAAAGCTCCATAAATAAACCGAAATCCGCCTCCACCAGTACCAATTTCTTCTTGCATTCTCACTATTTGTCCTAAATAATGATTTGCGATCTTCTTTCCTTTCTTAACGGGCCATTTTCTTATCAACTTAGCCACCAAACGCATTCCTTTTACACCAACTATAGGTACAGGAGCCAGCATATCTCTACAGGTACTTTTAATTCCGATTTTGATAGCTTTTTCTAAATTCAGTTCTTTTGGATATTGAATAGGATAATAAATATGCCCTTTAGGGGCAAAAGCACCTTTGGCAAAACGCACCAATTCTAACTCTTTTTCAGTCAATGTGGTCGTTGTTTCCATTACAGGATCACTAATTAAATACGTATCATTTTCTTTTCCATACACCACCATATTATGTGCATTGAAATGAAAACGGTATTCATCTGGGAAATAAGATAAATGGTATACGCCTACTTGTAAACCAACCGGATTATTATTTTGTAGCTCAGCATCCAATGTCAATTGAGCTTTCTTTTTATCTTTAAATTTATAGCGTTTTATTTTTATACCCAGCCTTTTCGCAAAACGCTTGAATATAAAACCTGGTATAGGTCTAAAACTTATTGCAGGGCCATGATTCACCTTTAAAAACGGAATGTAAACAAAGAATAGACCTGAACCAATACCAAAAACCATAGGCTCACTAATATTATGGCCTCTATGCTTTAATAAATTAGAAACTACGCCATTTTCACAATGTGCGGATTGATGATGTGTAAAATCTATCTTCATTATTCTTTATTAATATCTTGTAATTGTTCTATGGAAATTGAAAAAACTTCAGCATATTTACTTAATATTTTTTGACTTAACTTACTAAAAACAGCTGGTTTAAAATGTCTTTTCACTCTCCATTGCCACAAACCCATATAGCTAGCTAAAATTGGTACATCCATTTTATGAACTTCCATATAATATTCTATCGGACTTGTTTGATTATTAAAAACCATCTTTTTTGCTTTTTCAATACGTTCTTTAATATCTTCAATGGCATTATTCAACGCAATGGTTTTAGGATCCCAACCAGAGCTATTGGCTGTGGTATATTCTCCATTTTCATCAACGGCATAACAAAGCTCTCTAAAACTAGCAGATTCTAAATTGCTTTTATCTTGTGGAACTTCACTTTCCTTCATTGTATTATACTTCTTGAATTAACAAATTCATTTCACTTTCAGCCAATAGTACTACACCACATTTAATCACACATTTTATGGCACAGATACTATAAGAATCACTATCAAATCTTGAAACTAAATTGGCTTTCGTTATTATCGTTTGACTGACTGAGGGTAATTCATGAATTTTAACCGATTTAATTGCACTAATAAAACCTATAAGCTCATTACTATCTCCTTCAGTATCCTCTTCATGAAAAAAACTTTTACCAACAATTCCTGAACAGGTTTGTGCCGCATTCTCTATCAAACCTGTTTCTGTTAATTTGCCATCAACAACAAAAATACAATCTGAGGTGATTCTAAAACTAGTTTCAATAGATTCTGCAAGAACATTATACATGGTATCTACCATTAACATAGGTTTTCTATGTGGTAAAAACTTTTTAATATTGGCAATATGATGCTCTGAACTTTCCAAATTATTTAGCAATCACTGTTTTCATTTCACTGGTAGCGATAATCTCACCAGACAAAGTTGCCTCAATGGTTACTAAGGTTACACCCATAATTTCATGTAAAACAGAAACTGTAGTGATTAATTGATCATTTAGTTTGGGCAATTTAAGAATTTCTACGCTCTTTATAGAACCAATATAACCAGTTGGAGCTGGTTTATGTAGTAAAAAGTATTGATAACCTGTGTGCAAAGCTACGGTTTGTGCCATATGTTCTATAAGACCTGGCTCTGTAAAATAGTTGTCTTTAGTAAAAATATTATCAGCTGTTACCGTCAAACCAGACACCACAGCTTTCTCTGAATAATGCAATAGCTTGTCTACCATTACAAAAGGATACTTCTGAGGAATTAAGCCTATAATACTAATATTAGTTGGTATGTTTGGCTCAAACGCACCCATTTAGCAAACCGTTAAAAGTGTATATGAATACGAAAATCTAGCACTTTCTGGGACTGATAATAAGAGCTTATCTCCTTTATTTAATTTGCCTGAATTCACCAATTCTTCTACCATAATATAAATAGAGGCAGCACCAACATTACCTATTTGATCTAAATTCATAAACCATCTTTCGTAAGGTATTTCAACACCTTGTACAATCATCTCTTCATACAATTTTTCTTTAAAATAGTATGAAGAAACATGCGGCAAATAATAGGTAACATCAGAAGGTTTAATACCATGTTTTTCAATGGCACTTTTTAAACTTTCAACACCTTTTACTAGAATATTCTCTCCTAAGAGTTTCACATCTTGCTTCATGGCAAACAAAGATTTCTCACTCCATTCATGTGCTGAAAATTCACTCCAAGGTTTTAAATGTCCGTTTTCTAATTTATCAGCTCCTGCATACATACAAGTTTCTAACTCATGTGCATAAGAAAAGCCTTCCATCCATTCAATTTTTAAAGGGCATTTTCCTTTGGGTTCACTTTCTAGTAAAAAAGCTCCAGCCCCGTCAGAAAGCATCCAACGTAAAAATTCTTTATTAAAAGCAATAATAGGTTGTTCTTCTAATTCTTTGAGGTGATTGATTTCATCTTCAAAAGTAGTTGACATCATCCAAGAAGAAGTGCGTTCTGAACCTGCACAAACTGCATTATTTACCTGTTCAGATTTTATAGCCATAAAACCATATTTCAACGCATTCATACCTGAGCAACAAGCCCCAGAAGGAGAATTGATTTCAAGATTTCTATTCTTTAAAAAGCCGTGAACCATAGCCGTATGTGATGGTAAAATTTGATCTGGGCTAGAAGTACCACAAGAAAGTAGTTCAATATCTTTAGTTGTAAACTCATCATCACATAACAATTCAATGGCTTCTTTAGTCAACTGAGCATTATTATGTGTAATATTACCTTTATCATCAATAGCATAATATCGGCTTACAATTCTATTATTTCGCAAAACTATACGTCTTGCTTTAGAAGTTTTACCATTTAAAAACCCTAATTTCTCTTCCATTTCATCATTAGAAACTGGCTCATTAGGTAGGTATTTTGCAATTCTCGTTATATAAACGTCTTTCATTCTTTGGTTCTACTGTTTTTGGTTAACAGACGCGTAATACTTTTGGTCTTTTTTTATTTTTCCTAAAAAAGGCAAATAAGTCAACAAAAATACAATAAAAACAATTGGGGCAATGAACCAAATCGCAAATTTTAAATATTTATTAAAATAACCAATCCATTTTAACCGTTTTTTCTCTCCTGGCTTTCCTTTTTTAATAATTAGATTCGCCCATTTCCTGAAAAGAACATTGGCTCTTTTATCGACTAAAACTAAAAATGGATTTATATATACCGCTCCAATTTTCAGTAAGTTGTCTTGCAAATTTTGATAATTATTTTGCAACAAGCCATCTAAAATTGGTTTGCCGAATTTGGTAGCCTCATTAATATCCTTTTGCGAAACACCAGGCTTTGGAAACATACCTAAATACGATTCTTTTTTACCACTGAACATCCATTTTTCAATGGTTATTACACTTACATGATTTATATGACGGTCAATCAAAACAATATTACCAACTAGTTTTGCTTGAACATTATTTAATAGAACCTTCATTTTTTCTTGAGCTTGAATCCACATATTTCTACACCCAATTACAGTAACGACTGGAGTATTTTTTAATATAACTTTGGCTTCATCAGATTTTAAAAAGGAATTGATTGGAATAGATGGAGTTAAGTACCATATCTGATACGCTAAAATGACCAAATCGTATTTTTTTGAAAGCACTTCTGAATTCGCTTCTTCTAAATCACAAGGTATTTGTAAAAATGACTCAGGAAAAGCATCAAAAAAATTATCTTTTTTCCAAGGGAAATTGTAATCATTGACGGGCTTAACTTTATGATAATCAATAGAAATTTCACTAGATTTTTCTAAGTCTTGTACCACATTTTGAGCAATTTCTAACAATTGACCAGATTGGGTATAATAAACAACTAATACGTTCTTCATAGGCTAGTTTTTCCAGAAATCAAAATAATTAAACCATTGTAATGGATATTGTTTCAAAATCCATTCTATACTTTCTGTGTAATTTTTCAGCAAACCTTGAGCATCTCTATTTTTAGCTTTCGCAATACGTGTATATAAATGATAATGCTTATTGGTTTCTTTCATTACATAAACAAAAGCCACAGGGACTTTTAAGCGTGAGGCTAATAAAAATGGTCCTGCAGGGAATTTAGCTTCTTCACCTAATAATTCTTCGGTCATACAACGTGTTTCTTCAAAATACCGATCACCTGTAAAACAGATAAGCTCATTATTACTCAGTGCATTATTAATTTCAAATATATGTGATAAATCTTCTTTAATCAAAATAAGTTTTATGTTTGACTCTTCAGTAACCGATTCTAAATAGGCTTTAATATCACTATGTTCTTGATCAGTAGTCACAATATTAATTTGAGAATTGATATCTACTTCTTTAAAAAAGAACTCCGCTATTTCAAAATTACCAACATGAGCACTGATAAGTATGCCTCCATTTTTATTCTTTAGCATTTCAATTATTTTCTCACCTCCATCAAATTCGTAGGTGAATTTATCTCGAAGACCAGATCTAATTGCAATTTTATCAATAATGGTTTGTCCAAACCTATAATAGCTAAGATAAACGCTAAAACTACTTTTAAAACTTGAATAATGAAGTTTGGTTTTAAAATATAAATAGGAAGCTTTGGTTCCTTTTGAAGAAAAAAGTAAAAAATAAAATGCCACAAAATATAGGATAAAATACGCTGAGCCAATACCCAACGTTTTCATAAAAAAAATAAATATTCTATAGCCAACTACCGAACCTCTAGATTTGCCTTCCCACTGAGCCATTAAATACTTTTTTAATTCATTTTTTGATGTATTAAATCGTAAAAATTTTGAAGTGTGTTTACTTTAGAAAAATCTTCAGCTTTTAGTTTGACATTAAAATTAGATTCTACTGCAACCACAAGATCTACATAATCTAAACTATCTAATTCTAAGGTGTCTTTCAGGTTAGCCTCAGGTTTGATATCCTCACTTTCAACTTCAAATTCGTCTATAAGAAACTCATTTATTTTACTAATAATTTCATCCTTATTCATGTGCTACTACTATTTAAACTTTTTAACGACTATTGCAGAATTGGTACCTCCAAATCCGAAAGAATTCGACAAAAATACATCAATTTTTTTATTTATAGTTTGTTTGACTAAATTTAATTTTGCGGAGTCTTCATCTGTTTCTTCTAAATTTATATTGGGTGCAATAAATGAGTTTTCCATCATTAAAAGTGAGTAAATAATTTCACTTGCACCAGCCATCCAACACTCATGTCCAGTCATTGATTTAGTTGAGCTCACATAAGGACATTTCTCACCAAAAACATTAAATATTGCTTTGGCTTCATTCTGATCACCAACAGGAGTTGATGTTGCATGAGCATTCACATAATCAATTTGTTCAGGCAATACGTTTGCTTGATCTAAGGCTTTTTTCATGGCTCTTGAAGGCCCATCAACATTGGGAGTAGAAATATGATCTCCATTTGATGAAAAACCGTAACCAACAACTTCGCCATAAATAGTTGCTCCTCGTTTTTTAGCAGACTCATAACTCTCTAATACTAAAGATGCTCCACCACCACTTGGTATCAATCCATCTCTATTTTTATCAAAAGGTCTTGATGCTTTTATCGGATTTTCATTTGTAGAAAATACACCCAACCCATCAAAACTACCCATGGCAAATTTATTTACCTCTTGGGCACCTCCACAAATAATCATGTCTTGCAATCCGCTTTTAATCAAATGAAAACCTAAGCCAACCGAATGAGACCCGCTTGCACAAGCTGCACTAACTGTCAAATTGATTCCCTTTAGTTTAAAAATAGTAGCCAAATTCATCGTTACCGTAGAATTCATACTCTTAAAAATAGCTCCAGACCCCACCAAAGTGGTGTCCTTTTTCTCTCTTACAATATCAATAGATTCAATGATTGACCTTGCCGTACTGTCATTCCCAAATAATATTCCAACTTCATTTGCTTCTAAAAAATCTTGATCAACTCCTGCATTTTCCAACGCCTCAACGGTTGCTAAATACGCATATTGAGCTTCTTCGCCCATGCTTATACGCTGTCTTCGGGTTAGCATTTTCTTTAAATTCGGTTCTGCAACCTTTCCTGTTAAAGAAGAACGGTATCCGAAATCTTCTCGATCTTGATCAAATACTATTCCTGATTTACCAGCATACAAAGACTCTTTAACCTCTTCTAAATTACTCCCTATACAAGAGTAAATACCCATACCTGTGATTACAACTCTCTTCATTTTATACGTTAAGAATAAATTCCTCCATTAATATTTATGACTTCACCTGTGATATAGGATGCTTTTTTTGATGCTAGAAACGACACTAAATCTGCCACTTCTTCTGCTTCACCAAACCTATTTACTGGTATCATTTTTTTTAATTCCTTTTCATCTAATTCTGCTGTCATATCTGAATTGATAAACCCAGGAGCTACTGCATTTACAGTGATTTTACGTTTTGCAACTTCTTGTGCCAATGCTTTTGTCGCAGCTACAACGGCACCTTTTGCCGCAGAATAATTGGTTTGCCCTGGTGTACCTTTAACACCTGAAACAGAAACAATATTGATAATTCTACCATATCTATTACTTAGCATTTTTTGTATCAAATGATTGGTAACATTAAAGAATCCATTCAAACTGGTATTAATTACTTGATGCCAATCATCAGCAGGCATCCACATAAACAAACCGTCTTTTGTAATTCCTGCATTATTAACGATCACTTCAATTATTGCCCCTTCATTATCTTGCATCCATTGATCTAAAGTGCTTTTAACGGCATCCGCATTAGCGACATCAAACTGAATAATCTCACCTGTATTTCCTTTTTCTTGCACTAGCTTTAATGTATCGTCAGCTGCAGATTTATTAGAATGGTAATTGATTAAAATATGATAGGTGGTGTCTTCAGCTAATTTTGTGCAAATTGCTTTACCAATACCTCTCGACCCTCCTGTAACTAATACACACTTCATACATCTTAATTTATTAAATCAGAAACATCTCCCGTCAACCATCTCATCCGCTAAAAATGTCTGGCAAACATTTTCTTAATGTTCTGTTCTATTTTATTTCAACAAACGGTTCAGCTCTATTAAACCAAGTGTCTTTTAGTAAATTCCCTTTGGTATCGATAAAACCCCATTTTTTCTTTGAACCAACTCTTACCAATCCATCAACAAAACCTTTGTCATTTCCTTTTGAAAACATAGCAAAAGGGCTAAAAGTACTGATAGCGTATTTATCTTCAATAACCATCTCACCTGTTTTATTAATAAAGCCCCATAATTTTGAAATTTTTACAGGAGCCAACCCATCTTTACTAAACAATTCTGCATCTCTAAATTTTTCTGGAATTACCATTTCACCTTTTTCATTAATATATCCCCATTGTTTTCCATTGGTAGTTACTGGTGCTAGACCATTTGAAAAAGCTCTTACCTTTTTATATTGAGGTTCAATCACCCATTCTCCTTTTCTATTGATAAAACCAACTTTTTTATCCTTATTATTAGCATAGGTCAATTCTTCCCCATTTCTGAAGTCCCAAATTTTCAAAGTTCCTTCTACTTTGGTAAAAGTTCCATTACTAATAATACCATGTACTTCATCTTTTTTTGCAGTGATTATTCCTTCTGAAAAAACACCAAGTCCTTGGTAAATAGGTTCTATAATTATTTTTCCACTTTTATCAATTAATCCCCAAAACTCGCCGACTCTCACTTTAGCATGTCCATTTCTAAAAGCCTGAATTTTAGTATACTTTGGCTCAAGAACCACTTCGCCTTTTGCATTGATTAAACCTGTAAGATCTCCTCTTCTTATGAAAGCTATACCACCTTTAAAATCGAAAATTTTGTCTGATGGAGGCATTTTAACCTCTTCACCGCTTTTATTGATATAAAACCAACGCTTATTACTTTCTACAACTGCGATATCACTATCAAAGGCTTTCGCTCTACCAAATGTAGGTTCAATAATTACGTCACCTTTGGCATTGATAAATCCCCATTTACCATCTTTCAATACAGCAGCAACATTGTCAGAGAAACTACTTGCTTTAGCATAAATAGGTTGGACTAACCATTCACCACTTTCAGTGATAAAACCATAGCTTTTACCTTGAGCAGCCAACGCTACTTTCTGTGCCATCAATGATTGACTCATGATGGTTATTATGAGTATACATATTATTTTATTCATGGGATAAATTTTTAAATTTTATGAAGTAATAAATTACTTAAAAAAAATGAATCTACAAAACCTAGATGATACTAATTATTAGTTTCCATCAAATATTTTTTAACAGCACCTACATAAGGATACATAATTACATCTTCTTTAAAAGCAGGTACTAGATTACGAATGGCATCAAACATACTTTTTGTACTTGAAGATACTTTGTCTTGAAATTGCAAATATTCAATTGCTTGAATGATAGTTATCATTTCAATAGCCACCACTTCATAGGAGTTTTCTATCACTTTTTTAGTCATCAAAGCTGCATTTGTACCCATACTTACAATATCTTGATTGTCATTGTTGTTAGGGATACTATGTACATACATTGGGTTTGACAAGGTTTGATTTTCTGCGGTGGTTGAAGTTGCTGTAAATTGCACACCTTGCATACCAAAATTCAGTCCTAATTGTCCTAAATTCACAAATGGAGGCAGAATATCATTCAATTTAGAATTTAATAAATAATTCAATTGACGCTCAGACAACATCGACATTTTTGTAGTTACTATTTTTAGCTTGTCCATTTCTAAAGAGACATAATCTCCATGAAAATTCCCTCCATGATATACATGCTTTCTCTCAACATCAACAATAGGATTGTCATTTGCAGAATTCACCTCTTCAATTAATATTTTACGGACACTTTTTAAGGTGTCTAACACAGGTCCTAAGATTTGAGGTACACAACGTAAAGAATAATATTCTTGTACTTTTTCTTTAAAAACAGGACTGTTCGCATTTGCATTGTACAAATATGCTTCTCTATTTCTTATCAATGTGCTATCTTTTAAATGCTCTCGCATCTTTTCAGCAACCTCTTGTTGTCCTTTATGTTTTTTTGTATTGTTTAATTCTTCTGATAAATGATCGTCATACGCTTCAACAACTTCGTTGATTGCAGATGAACATTTCAATACCCAATTTAACAAACGTTCAGTATAAATTACATTTACAATACCAACACCTGTCATTACAGAAGTACCATTCATTAAGGCTAAACCTTCTCTTAATTCTACATTAATTGGTTGTAAGTTTTCTAATTCAAAAACTTCTTGGGTCGCTCTTTTTTCTCCTTTATAGAAAACCTCTCCTTCTCCAATTAAAACTAATGCTAAATGAGCCAATTGTACCAAATCTCCGCTGGCACCCACACCTCCATGCTCATATATCAATGGCGTAATATCTCTATTGATTAATTTTGTCATTAATTTTACAACTGAAACATGCACTCCAGAATTCCCAAGACTTAAGGTATTTAATCTCGCCAGCATTGCAGCCTTCACATACATATTCGGAATAGGGTTACCAACTCCTGACGCATGACTTCTAATTAAATTATACTGTAGCTGAACCCTGTCTTTATCTTTAATTTTATATTGAGCCATGGGGCCAAAACCTGTATTCACACCGTAAATAACTTTATTCTCAGAAAATTCTTTTAAAAATTTAAAACTGTTTTCGACCCTTGCAAGTAATGAGCTGTCTAATTCAATAGCCCTATTATTAAAAATTACTTCGTAAAAATCTTTTAAATTTAATTCTCCTTTAAGTGTCAACATTAATTGGGGTTTATTTTGGTATATTTCTTACAAAAATATAGTTTTAAAACGCCAAATTTAATACTTTTACAGAGAAATACCATAAATAAAAAATGAATACCGAAAATGTAGATGTTTTAGTTATAGGAGCTGGTCCATCAGGCTGTGTTTCAGCTTCTTATTTAAAGAATAACAATATTGATGTTAAAATTGTGGAAAAATCAAAATTCCCTCGATATGTTATTGGTGAAAGCTTACTACCAAGATGTATGGATCATTTTGAAGAAGTTGGGCTTTTAGATGCTTTAAAAAAACAAGGTTATCAAGTAAAAAAAGGAGCTAGATTTTTAAAAGGAGAGAAAGTTTGTAATTTTGATTTTAGCAAAAAATTTACTGAGGGTTGGGACTGGACTTGGCAAGTACCTAGAGCTCATTTTGACAATGTACTCGCTGAAGAAACACAAAGAAAAGGTGTGCCTATTGATTTTGAAAATGAAGTTATTGATGTAACTTTTGAAGGCTCAAACTCTAAAACAACAGTAAAAGATAAAGACGGAAACATCAAATACATCAATGCAAAATATATTATTGATGCCAGTGGTTACGGAAGAGTTTTACCGAGAATTTTAGACCTCATAAAACCCTCTTCTTTACCTAAACATTCATCCATTTTTACGATAACAAAAGATGTAAATCGCCCAAAAGGTGATGAAGGTACACTTATTACCTTTGATATTGTTAAAACACAAGCATGGCTCTGGGTAATTCCTTTTTCTGATGGCACCACAAGTATTGGTTTTGTAGGCCCAACAGAATTTATCAATTCTTATAAAGGCACCTCAACCGAAATGCTTGAAGAAATGCTTCAACTTTCAAGTTATTTTAAAGATAGATTCAAAGGTGTTTCACATGTGTTTGAACCAAAAATTATTCAGAATTTCTCAACCGCTGTAAAACAAATTTATGGTGATGGCTATATTTTAACCGGGAATAGCGGTGAGTTTTTAGATCCAATTTTTTCATCAGGAGTTACCTTTGCTACAGAAACTGGCTTGTTAGCAGCTAAAATGGTTGCTAAAATAATAAAAGGCGAAACAGTAAATTTAGAAAAGGAATATGTAGCACCTGTTCAATTTGGCGTTGATGTGTTCACCTCTTATGTCAATGAATGGTATTCAGAAAATTTACAAAAACTCTTTTTCCACCGACCTGAAAACCCTGAAATTAAAGAAAAAGTTTGTGCGGTTTTGGCAGGTTATGTTTGGGATAAAACCAATCCGTTTGTAAAAAAACACGATAGAGTTGTTAGTTCTATGGCACATTTGATTGACTTAGAAGTTGAGCAACAAAAAAAAACTGCTAATTAGTAATTAACAGCTTTTCATTACGATATTTATTTCGTTTACTTAGAAACTTTTTTTATGCTTTTAGCAATATTCTTCGCTAATTTCGCATAACATTCTGAGATTCTATATCCAGAATCATAATCATATCCCATTGCTCCATATCCTTGAACTTTACTGTATTTACCAGACAATAAAATATTTATGGGGTTTACCGTTTCATACACAGTAATGACAGCATCTATTTCTGAATTTCTCCTTACAACTCCAACATTATAACCTGCATACATTCTAGTTGTATGAATCTTAATAGTATATTTTGCGTCTTTATTTTTTTTATCAACCTTTACTTCTGTATCGCTAAACCTTTTATTAAATGATTCAATAAATTTAGGCTCATATCTATTTGGTCTGTCATCAAACCAAGATTTTTTAAATATTTCTCCTGCTCCTACTTCCTTTTGTTCTCTTATCCATTTTATCTTTTAAAAATTCTTCTTCAGAGTCGTATTTAGAACTATTCTATCATTAACATTTTATTTTACACATTATTATATATTTAGAGTATATAATTCTTATTTTTGTTCAAATCCTAAAAACAAACACTTTGTCTGATTATAAACTAGGTCTTGATTATGCATTAACACAAGACAAAAACGACAAATTAGCATCCTATAGAAATCAATTCCATATCCCGAAAGATAAGAACGGAAAGGATTGGTTGTATTTTACAGGAAACTCTTTAGGCTTACAGCCCAAAACCACACAAGCATATCTTCAACAAGAACTAGATGATTGGGCTAACTTTGGTGTAGAAGGTCATTTTGAAGCCAAGAATCCATGGCTGCACTATCATGAGTTCTTAACTGAATCAATGGCAAAAATTGTAGGAGCAAAACCTATTGAAGTGGTCATTATGAATACACTTACCACTAACCTACACTTATTAATGGTGTCTTTTTATCAACCCACAACAACCAAGTATAAAATTGTTATTGAAAGTGATGCTTTTCCGTCTGATAAATATGCTGTAGAATCACAATTAAAATTCCATGGGTTTGATGCTGAAGACGGATTAATTTTATGGAAACCTAGAGCAGGTGAAGATCTCTTACGTATCGAAGATTTAGAAACTATCTTAGAAGAACAAGGTGATGAAATTGCACTATTACTAATTGGTGGTGTAAATTATTATACCGGTCAGTTTTTAGATCTAAAAAAAATTGCAACATTAGGTCACGCTAAAGGATGTATGGTGGGTATTGACCTAGCTCATGGTGCTGGAAACATTCAACCCAATTTACACGAATCAAATGTAGATTTTGCAGCTTGGTGCACCTATAAATATTTAAACTCTGGGCCAGGAAGCTTGGGCGGACTCTTTGTTCATGAAAAGCATGCCTATAATAAAGAGTTAAAACGTTTTGCTGGCTGGTGGAACCACAATAAAGAAACACGCTTTAATATGCGACAACCTTTTGACGTGTTGGCAGGTGCAGAAGGCTGGCAACTCAGCAATCCTCCTATCCTATCCATGGCTGCAATTAGAGCTTCATTAGATTTATTTAATGAGGTTGGTATGGATGCCTTGCGTACTAAATCTAAAAAACTAACGGGCTATTTTGAGTTTTTAATCAATAGTTTGGATAATGACAGTATAAAAATAATAACGCCATCCGATCCTGAAGAAAGAGGTTGTCAATTATCAATTCAAGTTACTAATGCCGATAAAAAATTGCATAAAAAATTAACCGAGGCACATATCATTACTGATTGGCGTGAACCAGATGTAATCCGCTGTGCACCCATGCCATTATACAATTCGTTTCAAGATGTATATTTAATGGTAGAAAAACTAAAAGAAATCTTAAATGAAAACTAAAAATACTATTCATATTATTGGTGGCGGACTTTGCGGGTCACTCCTAGCCTTACGCTTAGGACAACGAGGAAATAAAATTAAAGTTTTTGAAAAACGTCCTGATTTACGTAAAACAGATATTAGTGCTGGTCGCTCAATAAATCTTGCTTTCTCTGACAGAGGCATCAAAGCCATGAGAATGGTTGATATTCTTGATAAAGTAATGCCACTTTGCATCCCAATGAATGGTAGAATGTTACATGACCTTGAAGGAAACACGACCTTAGCTCCTTATAGCGGTAGAGACCATGAATACATCAATTCTATCTCTCGTGGCGGACTCAATGCTCTATTATTAGATGAAGCTGAAAAATTAGACAATGTCACCATCCATTTCAATCATAAATGTACCAAGGTAGATTTTGAAAAAGGCATTTCACATTTTTACAATTATGAAGATAAAACTGAGTTTACCAAACAAGCCGATGTTATTTTTGGTACAGACGGAGCTGGTTCTGCATTGCGAAAAAGTTACTATCTAGAAAAGAAATTTTTATTTAGTTTTTCACAAAACTACTTGACACATGGCTATAAAGAATTGAGTATTCTCCCAACAGAAAAAGGAGAGTTTAAAACCTATAAAAACGCTTTACACATTTGGGCAAGAGGCGATTTTATGTTGATTGCATTACCAAATCTTGACGGAAGCTTTACCGTTACTTTATTTTTAAGTTTTGACGAAGGCGAGTATAATTTTAATAATTTGACCACTAAAGAACGTGTGTTAGAGTTTTTCACCATCTACTTTAAGGATGCTTTAGAACTCATGCCAAATCTGATAGATGACTTTTTTGAAAATCCTACTTCTGCTCTCGGAACCGTAAAATGTTCACCTTGGCATTATAAAGGAAAAACGCTGTTAATGGGTGATGCCGCTCATGCTATTGTTCCTTTTTATGGACAAGGTATGAATGCCTCTTTCGAGGATGTTGTTGAGTTTGATAAAATTATTGATGAACATGAAGGCAACTGGAAAACCATTTTCGAACAGTATGAAAAATCAAGAAAAAAGGATACAGATGCTATTGCCGATTTAGCCATTGATAACTTTTTTGAAATGAGAGACCATGTCAACAGTTCTGTGTTTAGAAAAAAGCGTAGTTTAGAGATGAATTTAGAAAAGAATTTCCCAAAAGAATATTCGTCAAAATATTCATTGGTAACCTTTAATGAAAACGTAGGTTATCATGAAGCAATGACCAAAGGAAGAGCTCAAGACAAAGCTATATTAAATATGATTACGGATCATGAAATAGATATTAATGATGATTTGGCAACTGTTTTAGCCAACGTAAAAACTGAAACTAAAGAAATATTAGACGAAGATAAGGTAGCAAAAACAATGCAACACTAAAATAGAAATTCTTAATCCGCCCAATTAAGAGTTTCTCCCCTTTGGGGAGATTAAGAGGGGATAATTATGAGTAAAAAAGTAACACCAAGAGGAGCTTATCCACACACCAAACGTGTAGGTGATTTTATATTTGTTTCAGGCACTAGCTCTAGAAGAGCTGACAATACCATTGCAGGCGTTGATATTATAGATGAAATGGGGACAAAACATTTAAATATAAAAGAACAAACTCGTGAAGTCATTAGAAACATTGAGAAGAATTTAATGAATGAAGGAGCTACTTTAGCTGATGTGGTTGATGTTACTTCATTTTTAGTAAACATGAATGATTTTGCAGGATACAATGAAGCCTATGCTGAATTTTTCAATAAAGAAACTGGCCCAACACGTACCACTGTTGCTGTACACCAATTACCACATCCTGATTTGGTAGTGGAGATTAAAGTGATGGCGTATAAAAAGAGCCCCTCCCCAACCCTCCCCGAAGGAGAGGGAGTTTGATTGTAACTAAAATTATAATCAGATGATTGCCCCCTTGAGGATTATCGAAATTAAAAGGTTTTTAATTGAAGATACATAGCTAAGCTAATTAGGGGTGTAAAAAAACTAGTAGTAATAAACAGCAAAGTATAAATTAATAATGATATCCTAAAACTCCCGACCATTCGGGACAGGATGATAACTAATGAAAATAGAAAACTACATCAACGGGCAATTCTCTTCTCCTATCTCTGATGAGTGGATAGACAATTACTGTCCTGCAAACGGAGAAGTATATGGTCAAATTCCCAATTCTTCAGCAAAAGATGTAGCAAAAGCTTATCAAGCAGCCAAAGAAGCATTTCCTAGTTGGTCTCAAACTACTATCGAAGAACGTAGTAGAATCTTAATCAGAATATCAGAATTATTAGAAGAAAATCTACAGCGTTTTGCAGAGGCTGAAAGTAAAGACAACGGAAAACCAGTTTCATTGGCAAAGGCAGTTGACATCCCTAGAGCAGCTAGTAATTTTCGTTTTTTCGGAAATGCCATTACACAATTCGCTAGTGAAAGTCATGAAAGTATTGGTCAAAATGCTATCAATTATACCTTGCGTCAACCTATTGGTGTTGTTGGGTGTATTTCCCCTTGGAACCTCCCACTCTATCTCTTTACTTGGAAAATTGCTCCAGCCATAGCAGCAGGTAATTGTGTCATTGCAAAACCTAGTGAAGTTACACCAATGACAGCATACTTGTTAGGTGAAATATGTAATGAAGCTGGCCTCCCAAAAGGAGTTTTAAACATTATACATGGTTTAGGTACAACAACTGGGCAAGCCATTGTTGAGCATCCTGAGATTAAAGCCATTTCGTTTACGGGTGGCACAGCTACTGGAGCTCATATTGCTAAAGTGGCAGCACCAATGTTCAAAAAATTATCCTTAGAATTAGGTGGTAAGAATCCGAATATCATTTTTGCAGATTGTGATTATGATAAAATGCTAGAAACGACTGTCAAATCATCTTTTGCAAATCAAGGCCAGATTTGTTTGTGTGGAAGTCGTATTTTTGTAGAAGAAATCATTTATGATAAATTCAAAACTGATTTTATCAAAAAAATAAAAGCCTTGAAAGTTGGGCATCCATCCGATACCAAAACAACTATTGGAGCTTTAGTTTCAAAGCCTCATTTAGAAAAAGTAATACAGTTTATTGATATTGCTAAAGAAGAAGGTGGTAAAATTCTTTGTGGAGGAAATAAAGTAACAGTCAAAGACTATGAAAACGGATATTATTTAGAACCTACCGTAATTGAGGTTTTAACAGATGAATGCAGGGTAAATCAAGAAGAAATATTTGGCCCTGTAGTAACCATCATGCCTTTTAAAACAGAGGATGAAGTATTGCAAATGGCAAACAAGGTGAAATACGGATTATCAGCTACCTTGTGGACAAATAATTTAAAACGTACTATGAGAATGACCCATCAATTACAAGTAGGAATTGTTTGGGTAAACACCTGGATGCTACGTGATTTAAGAACTCCTTTTGGAGGTGTAAAAGCTTCAGGAGTTGGACGAGAAGGCGGTTTTGAAGCCTTACGCTTTTTTACAGAAGCAAAAAATGTTTGTATAAAATATTAGCCCATCTTCCGTCTTCCCGAAGGGAAGAAACTTGGGTGAAACTAAAAATGAAATTATTAATCTAAAATAAAACTCCTTTCTCCCGACACTTCGGGATGGGAAGGTTGGGATGGAAATGAACTTAAACTTAAAAAACAGAAACGCCTTAGTTTGCGGAAGCACACAAGGTATAGGTAAAGCATCAGCAATGGCATTGGCAGAACAAGGAGCTAATATTACTTTAATTGCTAGAAATGAAGAAAAATTAAAAAAAGTATTGGCAGAGTTACCCAATACATATCAGAATCACAATTATATTGTTGCAGATTTTCAGAATCCTATAGATTTAGGAGAAAAAGTAGCTATCGGTCTAAAAACCATTGGCACTTTCCATATCTTAATAAACAATACTGGTGGTCCAGCTTCAGGATCAATATTCTTAGCAAATTTAGAGGATTTTGACAGTGCTTTTACACAACATTTAAAATGCAATCATATCTTAGCACAAGCAGTTGTACCAGGAATGAAAGAGTCAGATTTCGGAAGAATTATCAATATTATTTCCACGTCAGTAAAACAACCTTTAGATGGTTTAGGAGTTAGCAATACCATCAGAGGTGCAGTTGCAAATTGGAGCAAAACTTTGGCTAATGAATTGGCTGAATACGGAATTACAGTAAATAATGTTCTACCTGGTGCTACTGCAACTTCTCGACTGTCAGAAATTATCAGCAATAAAGCAGAAAAAACTGATAAAACTGTTGAAGAAATATCAAAAGGAATGAAAAATAGCATTCCCGCCAAACGCTTTGCTCAACCAGGAGAAATAGCCAATGCTGTTGTCTTTTTGGCAAGTGAAGCTGCTAGTTATATTACAGGTGTAAATTTACCCGTTGATGGAGGTAGAACGAAGTCTCTTTAATACTGAACTCTTTTCTGCACCTTATAAAGTAAAATTAATGATTATCTTTATTACCAAATAATAAACAACAACTCAAATTCCCATTTTGAGTTTCTCCCCTTTAGGGAGGTTAAGAAGGGCTTTTATCATGAGCAAATTAGTACAACCTTTAAATTTTAAAAAGTGGATTAATGAAAATCGGCACTTACTAAAACCTCCTGTTGGGAATAAAGTAGTTTGGAAAGACGGTGACTATATTGTGATGGTTGTTGGTGGTCCAAATAGCAGAAAAGATTATCATTATAATGAAACTCCTGAATTTTTCTATCAAGTTGAAGGTGATATGATCTTAAAAATTATGGTTGATGGTAAGCCTCAAGATGTATATATCAATGAAGGTGATATTTATTTATTACCTCCAAAAGTACCGCATTCACCTCAGCGTGTTGCCAATACTGTTGGCTTAGTCATTGAATATCCTCGCCCAGAAGGTATGCTAGATGCATTGGAATGGTATTGCGAACATTGTAATTCACCATTGTATAGAGAAGAATTTGGATTGGAGGATATTGAAAAAGATATGCCTGGTATTTTTGACAACTACTATGGTAATCAAGAAAAAAGGACGTGTAAGAAGTGTAATGAAGTCATGGAACCACCTAAATAGATTAGTAGGCAGTTGCAGTTAGCAGTAAAAGAGTATGTTTAATTTTTTTGATAGATTAGAATATTCCTTGAATTTAAATCAAGAAAAAAATCATTTTTTAAAAGTTACTTCTATATTATTAATCGGAATAGCTTTAGTCTTCTTTTTTATGAACTATTATTGGAATAATGAAAAAGAAAATAGAGATAAATACTTAAATCGATTAGTTGTGCTTCATTAAAAAAAATCGAATGAAAAACCGAAAATCCAGTAAAAAAACCAACTGCACATTAAACACAATAATTGAAAACTAAAAAAAACATACTTTTAAAAACAATCCCTTATATATTGGCTATTCTATTGCCAAGTATTGATTATTTTAATAGTGATACAAGTGGAAACGTTATTGATGCACTTATTAGATGGTTTTTTATTTCCATTACATTATTAGCCATTT
>CAYRZY010000002.1:7596-46170 GCA_964428855.1 uncultured Flavobacteriaceae bacterium | reverse complement strand
AAATATTACCTGTATAAGAAATGCAACTATCTAAACAAGCATTTCCATCATGCTTTAAATACAAATTTTTTAATTTTTTACAAATAGATGTAGATTGACATAAATCACATGTTAACGAACTACTACAAAAAACACATTTTTATATTGTGTGATATTGGCTTGTAGTAAACCTCTTAGATTTCCCAATACGATATCTTTAAGATTAATTTTAACTTTGTTTCCTCTTCTGACAGATGTAGTAGAAGAAAAACGCAAAGCAATAGCACCAGATTCATCTTGAATAAAAGCATTTCTTTCGGTCATATTGTTATGATCTATCCCAGACATGGTAATGACTCCCTCTATAAATACGTCGTCTAATAGTTGAGTATCTGTACCTGTAAATAAGGTTCTTATTTCTGCAATATTAATTTTTGTACCTGAGATGTTTTCTGCAAAACCAATACGTTTTCTTTCTCCGTTTAAACGGATATCATCTAAAGTTCTAGCTAATAACTGATAGGTATTTCTAAATTTTGTCAAGACACCACGAATGGTTCCGTTACCATTAGGCACAACAGTTGATCCGAAATTAGCAAAAGCACTTGTTCTAATATTTATAGAAGTTTCTGAAATATCTTGAATAACATAATTTGTAGCTCCGCCAACATCATTATTGACATCATATAAGGTTTTGTCTAAAGCTGCATCCTCAAATTGTACATCTTTTAATTCGATTAAAGTATTGAGATAAGCATCAGTAATTTCACTTAAAGCTATTTTATTGACCAATTGTTCTTCTTCAATAACATCACAAGTTTTAATAATGATATTTTTAAAATTAGCTACAGGAATTTTACCAATAGATTCTAATTGAGTGGCTTCATCAAAGAAATAATTTCCGATTTCTAATCCATCAAAATGTAATTGTGTATAATTGTTTTGAAGTTGAATGTACACTTTTCTACCTGGGTTAAATATGGTGTACAGATTAGACACATCAATAGGAATACTAAACCCACGAGAACCTTCTAAAGTTTGAAAATGTAAACGTTTAAAAAAATTACCTGCTTGATCGTTTGAAGTCACATAGGCTTCAAGTACATCAGAGTTAGAATATTGTGTAACAGCACTAGTTGAAGTATCGTAAATTTCTTGAATTGTTTTTGTAACGGGAATAGCGACTTCATTACAGTTCTCAATATTCGGTATTTCATAATCATCATCATGTACACACGAATAGAAAACACTAACAAATAGAAGTATTGAGACTAAATATTGAACAGTAGTTTTCATAGATTTAGTATTTATTATTTTTTAATAATCTCTCTTTTGAGGATTTCATTTTTTTAAAGCTAAACGCTAGGTTTATAAAATAGGTTCTACCGAAACCGTACCAGTATTTTGGGCCGAAATTTCGTTGCAGATTACCGTTTGCTGTGTCAGCAACCAAAGCTCCATAATTTGCTGTACGTGATTGTTCGTGACCACCAGATTTATAGGTTTTATCAAATAAATTATGAATACTGGCAACAATTTTAATGGTTGTACCTTTTGTCCACCAAGATTTTCTTGCAGAAAGATCTACTAAAAAATAAGGATCAAATTTTTCTTGTTTTAATAACTTTCTAGCCAAATCAAGGTCAATATTTTGAAAAGGTTGTCCGAAATCATTAGGGTTATTAAAAAAACTAGAGGTACGACTGATGGTAGAAACAGCCAAATAACCATTTGAAAAATAATTACCTGAAGCATTGATTGACCAATGATGCAAATTTTTGTATTCAAACCCTAAAGAATAAGCTTGTTGAGGGCCGTTTGCAACTTTGTAATTTTTGATAGCTGTTTCACCAAGGTTCTCAAAACCGATAGTATTGATTTGGTTTTGACTAAACTCAGCAGCGTCAAAATTAACACCAATAGTTGCGTTATTGGTGTAGGTATGTTGTCCAAAAGAAATAACTGCAGAGGTATTAAAGTTGGGAGTAATTTTATATTCAAGACCCAATTCTACACCTAAATGTCTTTTGTCAATATTAGTGACTACTTCTTGAAAAAAATCTGCACCAGAACCAATTTCGGCAAAAAAAGAATTAACAGTTGTACCCTCTTTAAACTCTGTAATGTATGTGCTTAACCTCCCTTTAATTTTTTCATAATTTATGAGGTAATTTACTTCAGCAGAGCTTATTATTTCAGGTTTTAGGTTTGGAACTAAAGCATTATTTTCTCTAGAATTTATAAATGTGTTTTTTAGCGTTGGAGCTTTGGTTAAATAAGCTAAGTTCATTTGAATTTGATGAAGAGTAGAAAGGCTGTAGTTGATTCCTCCTTTAAATCCGAAAGTAGTAAAAGTCAATTTTTTACTTTTACCTAAAGAGTTGTTTTCAAAAGATTGGTTTAAAAATTTTCCGTTGCGTTGGTAGCTAGTATTGGTGTAGTTTCCTGCAATAAAAAAGTCAAAATTATTAGTTTTAAATCGCAATTGTGTAAAAGCATTGAGTTGATTTGCATTGAGGTCAAAATTGTATTTAATTCTATCACCTATTCTTTTTTGATTAAATCCTAAAATATCATTTTCAACAGGTTTTCCATCAATCAAATTAAAAGGATTGACATCAATATAAAAGGATGATCCCAATAAATCTTTTGGTGTTGCATAATTATCCGATTTAAAACCTTTAAAAGTTAGCCCAATATCCAAATTGACATGAAGGTTTATTTTGGTATTGAAAACAGAATTTATTGTCATCGTTTTATCCTCTTTTAAATTTTCATAGACGAAATAACGAGCAGCTCCTCTGTCAGAAAGATTATCTGTATTTAAGTTTGTTTCATAGAGGTTTAGCCAATTAATTTGTGGGTTTTCGTTAATTACAGGCAAATATTTCCAATAATTAGGATAAGGATTTGGTGTGTTAGTATAATCTAGACGACTACTGCCTTGTTTACCAAACTGATACCCAATACTTGTTGTTAAAGAGGTATTTTCGGTTGCATAAAAATGACTTAATATAAAAATAGGCATTTCAAATTTTTTGATGCTAGAATTTCTCTTTTCACCTTCTTGCCATCCCCAATAAGGGTTGTATTTAGCTCCAAATTCATTAAAAGAACGTTCAGTGATCGCTGTTGTTTGTCCGCTTCTGCTTGGTGCATAAATTGCTGTAGCGTTTACACTGTTTTTTTTGTTTAAGTTATATTCTACAGCAGCTAAAAGACTAAAAGCATCATATAAAGTAGCATTAACATAACCTTCATTTCCCCATCTTCTAGAAGCAGAAATACTATATGATAATCCGTTTTTTTGCAATCCAGAATTATAAGTAGCCATAGCACTACCTGTGTAATTTTTGTTAGAATAAGAGCTAGAAACTCGAAAACCAGGACGCATTTCTGAAGCTCTGGTGTTGATATTAGCAGTACCTAAGAGATTTCCAAATGTAGTTGTAGAAACAGAAAGCCCTTGAGTTACCATTTTATGGCGAGTAATATCATTCAAACCGACCCAGCCTTTCCATTGAGGTCTGCCATCAAAAAGGCTATTCATGTTTATTCCGTTAATCATCATCTCAGTAGTTGTTGCATCATAACCACGAATACTAAAAAAAGTTTGACTAAAATCATAGGCGACCCGTTTTGAAAACACATCTCTTGACGTTGATAAATAAGTTGAATTGTTATCAAAAGGATTTTCGGTCCACTCTATTTGTCCGATTTCATCCAAAACTGTTGAGTCATTGATAAGGTAAATTGTCCCTAAAGTTATCGTTTCATTTTCAGTAAGCTCTAGCGGATAATTCTTAGTTTCATAATCAGTAAGACTAATTTTTAAGATTTGATTACCAGTTGGGATGTTATTTAGCAAGAATTTTCCTTCAATATTTGTAAATTGTACATGTTCCGTTCCAATAAAAAACACTTTCGCACCTAAGAGAGGTTTTTGAGTTTTATAATCGATTAAAGTACCTTTAACAATATTCGTATTTGTTTGAGCGTTAATAAATAATACAAAAAATAGTAGACAAGAGAGTGTAATAAACCGAATAAAGAAGAAATAGCGACAGATATAAAACATATGACTACGAATATATAATGGTTATCAAGTTACAAAATTTATTATATATCTTTACCCCAACAATAAACCAAAACCTTTTTATTATGAAATTTAGAATTTTATTATTAGTAGCAATCATGGCAGTAAGCTGTGGTAAATTAAGTGACAAAGAAAAAGATACTGTAGGTTCTTTAAGTGGAGAAACAGCAGGTGGTCTCATAACCTATAACAATGCAATGATTGATTATATGAATAAAGCAGGTGATAAAATAGATGCAACTGCGAAAGATTATGATAAAATGAGTGCTATGGTAACTCAAAAAAGAAAACCAAGAATGTTTATGGGCATCGCTTTTATAGGAAGTTCACCAACGTTAGAAAAATTCTTATTAGAACCAGAAAATAGCTTACCTTCTGATGTAAAAGAGAAGTTAGTTGGTAATATGAAATCGGCTGCTGAATCTTTTGAAAACACAAAAAAAGCGTATGCAGATTTTAAAACCTATTTAGATAATGAAGATTTCAAAGATGATGATTGGTCAAAAGGAAAAGAGTATACTGATATTATAGAAAAAAATATTACTAATTTTTACGACCAAAGATCAGAAGCATATAAAACAATAAAACCATTGGCAGATGCTGCTGAGATAGAATTATTAAAAGACCACCCACTAAGAGAAACAATTTTAGCTACAAAACAAGATTTAAAATTAGCTGAAGAAATTTTAAATATAGTTTTTGCTAAAAAAGTTGATATAGATGCTTTAAATACTAAATATACAGAATTAGAAAATAACGCTAAAAAACATAGAGTTTTAACTCCTGAATTATTAAAAGAACAAGGTAAAAAAAGATTTTATGTTTCGTTTTACGAAGAGCTAGATGATTTTTTAGGTGAGCTAAGAAAAGATAAAAGAGATGGGCAAATTTCTAAAAGTGATGCAGATGATGTACAAAGAGGATATGGACATTTAATAGATGATTATAATCGTTTTATGTAATTATTTAAATAAACTATAAAATCCTGTAAAGTGTTATTTTAGCATTTTACAGGATTTTTTTTAAAAATCAATTAAGGTACGATTTTTGATTATTATATTATACCAATTTAACCATAAAATGAATCATATAAACCGTTTCTTTTTCACTTAAAATTTGTTAAAAAAAGAAACCATAACAAAGCTATGTTTTATTTTTTTGTCTTTTTAAAGTAAAAAATAATTCAATTTATTAATGACTAATTTTATAACCTAAATTGGTATTAGAAATTAACTCAATTATTTTGGTAAACTCAATTCAATATTTCAAGTATATTTTTATCGTTTTATTTTTAGGAAGTTTTGTTGTCACCGCTCAAGAAGACGATTGGTACAGCTATCTTACTGAAAAAGAAAAAGGAATGATGAGCATTACAACGAACTATAAATATGTGTTGGAAAAACCAAATTATAGAAACTTGTTAATTGTTGGGAGTAATACTAAAAAATGTTTTAAAAACGGAGCCCCTAAAGCTGAAGGCCTCGAAGAAATTTATTCTTTTTCAGATTCTGTTGCACATGTCATAGATAAATTGACTAAAAACAAATTGGTGGGAATTCTAACGTATCAATGTTCTGGATTTGATATTTATTATGTAAAAGATACTTTGAACCTTCGAAAAAGCATCAATACATTATATCAAAATAATTTTAAGAATTCGAAGAATTATATTGTTTTACAAAGGGACAAAAGTTGGAAATATTTTAACGAAGTATTCTTTTCTAACTATTTGTCATCTTTTACGAATGATGCAAACCAAGAATACTTAAATCAGCTGTTTTATGAAGGAGTAGACTTCTCTAAAAAAAAGGAGATTAAACATTGGGCATCTTTCAAAAAAGGAAAAAGAAGACAGAAGTTTATCGAAAAAATAAAAATCCTAAACTTTAAGGTAGATAGTCTTAAACTAAAACAAGATACTAAGCAGCTATTTGAAGTACAATTTTCTAGAGAAGATAATATCAAACCAGATTTTATCAATGAAATGACACGGATTTTAGGTTTATTAGCAACAAGATATTCTGGTTATTATGATGGTTGGGAAATTGAAAACATCAAAGAATAACGATCTAGAATAATTCTTGAAAAACTTCTTCAATTTTAGAAACTAAGACCACTCTTATTGCGTATTTTTTTGAAGGAATTTTATTATATTTTGATACAATTATTTTTTTAAATCCTAGTTTTTCAGCTTCTAAAATTCGTTGTTCTATACGGTTTACAGGTCTAATTTCACCTGCCAAACCAACCTCAGCTGCAAAACAATAATCTTGGGGGATAGGTTCATCTTCATTAGAGGATAAAATAGCGGTAACTACCGCTAAATCAATAGCAGGATCATCAACAGAAATACCACCAGCAATATTTAAAAAAACATCTTTAGCACCTAATCTGAAACCTGCCCTCTTTTCTAAAACGGCTAAAATCATATTTAGCCTTTTGGTATTATAACCTGTGGTTGAACGTTGGGGTGTACCGTAAACTGCCGTACTCACTAAAGCTTGTACTTCAATCATTAAAGGCCGCATACCTTCTAGGGTTGCACCAATGGCCGTACCACTTAAAGAGCCATCTTTTTCTGAAATGAGTATTTCAGAAGGGTTTTCAACTTCACGTAAACCAGTACCTAGCATTTCGTAAATACCCAATTCTGCAGTAGAGCCAAATCTATTTTTTTGAGCTCTTAAAATACGATAAGTATGATTTCTATCGCCTTCAAACTGTAAAACCACATCTACCATATGCTCTAAAATTTTAGGCCCAGCAATAGCACCTTCTTTGGTGATATGACCAATTAATAATACAGGTGTAGCTGTTTCTTTGGCAAATTTTATCAATTCGGCAGAGGTTTCTCGTATTTGAGAGATACTACCTGGTGAAGCCTCAATATAATCAGTATGTAGGGTTTGAATAGAATCAATTACCACCAAATCAGGTTGTGTTTCTTCAATACTTTTAAAGATGTTTTGGGTTTTGGTTTCTGTTAAAATTAAACACTCAGTATTTGTATTTATTAAACGTTCTGCTCGCATTTTAATTTGCGATTGACTTTCTTCACCAGAAACATAGAGGACTTTTTTATCAATACTTAAAGCAATTTGTAAAATTAAGGTCGATTTACCAATACCAGGTTCACCGCCCAATAAAGTTACAGACCCTTTTACCAGTCCTCCACCCAAGACCCTGTTAAGTTCATTATTATTAGTGTCAATACGATCTTCTACATTGATAGCAATGTCAGTAATTTTAAGAGGCTTTGCAATTTTTTTAGAAGATTTACTTTGTTTCCACTCTCTTTTTTCTTCTTTTTGAACGATTTCTTCAACAATAGTATTCCACTCATTACAAGTAGTACATTTACCTACCCATCTGGCAGTTTGTGTGCCACAATTTTGACAGAAAAAGGTTGTTTTTGTTTTTGCCACTTTATAAAATGTTTATTTATCAGTTATAAATATTTATTAGTCAAACACAGCAATTGCTCTTACTGGAGAGCCAGTTCCTCCTCTTATTTTAAGTGGGAGACCTATAAATTGAAATCGACCTCGACGAATTAAAAGATGAAGATTTATCATATTTTCATAATGTGTAAATCCTAATTCTCCGAAAATACGATGAACTTCTTTATTAGAAATTTTCGGAACACCAGGAGACATTGTTTCAACACCAAAAGCTGCTATTTTTTGATTACCAAGCCAACGAGCAGCTTTTGAAGTTATTCCCGGACCATTGCTCCAATTTTCACTTCCATAGGTTTTTCTGTAATGATCAGTATAAAGTAAGACCGTATCACCTTTTTTAATTTTTAGACCTTCATTTTTACAAGCTTCTTCAATTTCTGACGCTTCAATAAGCTCTTTCAGACCTTTATGAGAAAAGTCTAAACAAATCCCCTGAGTATAAAACATAGAGAGAGGCATTGTATCAATTGATTGCTCATTATATTGAGGAGCCATATGATTTAAAGCATCAACATGAGTACCAGTATGTTCCCCTAATTCTAACTTATAAACACTTGGTGTTATAGTATCAGAATCAATAATACCTTCCCATTCTTCATGTGAATTGTGTACAGTCATTTTCACTTCAGGCATTCCTTTATAAACAGGCATTCCCGAGAATATTTCTTGACTTAAATCTACAATTTCACTCATGTTAAATTTTATATTCTTTTAATTCCATTTTTTCTCCATCAAAAACCCCATAGGTAAAATAAGAAATCCAATCGCCAATATTAATGTATTTACTTTGTTTACCTACTTCAATTTCCATAGGTAAATGCCGATGGCCAAAGATAAAATAATCGGTATGTTTTATCTCTAATTTTCTCTTGGCATATTGTACCAACCATTCGTTATCCTCGCCAAGAAATTTAATATCTTCATCACCAGAAATTAATTTATTTTTTGTGGATAGGTATTGTGCAAAACGCAACCCCCAATCAGGATGAACCCATCGGTATAACCATTTAGAAAAAGGATTGGTAAACATTTTTTTCATTCGCTTATAGCCTTTATCATTTGGACCTAATCCATCACCATGACCAATTAAAAACGAGGTGTTATTTATCGTCAATTCTAAGGGTTTGTAATGCACAGGAATATTCAATTCTTTTTCAAAATAATCAAGCATCCATAAATCATGATTTCCTACAAAAAAATGAATAGGTATTCCGCTATCACTAATTTCAGCTAACTTACCTAACACACGTACAAATCCTTTTGGAACAACGGTTTTATATTCATACCAACAATCGAATAAATCACCCAATAAAAAAATAGCTTCGGCATCCTGCTTGGCAGTATCTAGCCATTGTACAAACTTTTTTTCACGTACCAAACTTTTTTTAGGATTTGGTATGCCAAAATGCTGGTCAGAGGCAAAGTATATTTTTTTATGTTCTGATAATTTAATATTCATTAATGAGATTTGACTTCAAAAATAGTTAAAATGAATTAAGCATTTAAAATTTGGGATTTAAAATTTGAAATCAAAGCTAAGAATTGGTTCCCTTTCCTTCGGAGAGGGCGGAGGGAGAGACTTGATCATCAGCAAACCATTCAGCATAAGAATTATTAGTTTCATAAAGTTTTAGAGAATGCAATTTAACAGCATCTGGTAAATGTTTACTAATTTTTTCAGCAAAATCTATGAGCATATTTTCACTTGTAGGCTGATAATCAACCAATAATACCTTTGGTGAATGTGGTTTTATTTTTTCACCCAACGCTGCATGTGGTGAATTTTTATTCAATACAGTTGCATGGTCAAAGACATCAACTATTTCAGATTTCACAATATGTTTTAAGTCGCCAAAATCGAGTACCATACCGTTTTTTACATGGTTAGCATCGTTGATAGGTGTACCAATAATCGTAACATAGAGTTGATAACTATGACCGTGAATATTTTTACATTTACCATCATAGCCATACAAAGCATGTGCGGTTTCAAAATCGAAATGTTTGGTGATTCTTATTTTCATGCACTAAAAATTTAAACAAATGTAATTATAATGAGGTAACTATCTACGCAGGAATGACAGAAAGTTGTTTCCCAACTTTAATAAAAGCAGCAATCGCTTTGTCTAAATGCTCTTGGCTATGAGCTGCTGAAAGTTGCACTCTAATTCTAGCTTTATCCTTTGGTACGACAGGGAAAAAGAATCCGATGACATAAATACCTTCTTCTAATAAAGCATTTGCCATGTTTTGAGATAGTTTTGCATCGTACAACATCACAGGTACAATTGCAGCATCAGCTCCGACAAGGTCAAAACCAGCACTTTCCATTCCTTTACGGAAGTAGTTTGTATTCCATTCTAATTTATCACGTAATGAAGTATCGTTTTCTAATAAATCAAACACCTTTAAAGAAGCCCCAACAATAGCAGGAGCGAGAGAATTTGAAAATAAGTAAGGTCTAGAACGCTGACGTAAAATTTCAATAATTTCTTTTTTTGCTGTGGTATATCCTCCCATAGCTCCGCCGAGAGCTTTTCCTAGCGTACCCGTAACAATATCAACTCTATCTAATACATTTTTGAGTTCTAAAGTCCCTCGTCCTGTTTTACCAATAAATCCAGTAGCATGGCATTCATCAACCATAACCATAGCATCATATTTATCAGCTAAATCACATATTTTATCAAGACTAGCCACAATACCATCCATTGAAAACACACCATCAGTGACAATAATTTTGAATCGTGTACCAGCTTTAGTTGCTTCTTTTAACCGTGCTTCAAGCTCATCCATATCATTATTTTGATAGCGATACCTGGCAGCTTTACACAAACGCACACCATCAATAATAGAAGCATGATTTAAAGAATCAGAAATAATAGCATCTTCTTTGGTCAATAAAGGTTCAAAAACACCGCCATTAGCATCAAAAGCAGCAGCATAAAGAATGGTGTCTTCAAAGCCGTAAAAACCAGCTATTTTTTGTTCTAATTCTTTGTGGATATCTTGTGTTCCGCAAATAAAACGAACAGATGACATACCAAAGCCATGCGAATCCATGGTGTCTTTGGCCGCTTGTATTATTTGAGGATGATTAGACAAGCCTAAATAATTATTTGCACAAAAATTTATAACTTCTTCGCCTGTAGAAATTTTTATAACTGCATCTTGTGATGAGGTGATGATACGCTCTGATTTATACAAACCTGCACTTTTTATAGTGTTAAGTTCTTCTTGTAAATGTTGTTTGATGTTTCCGTACATGATTATATAAATAAGTAAGTTAGGATACAAAAGTAATTTAAATAAGTCATTTTTATGGCATTGTTTTTGTGAACTTATATGACTAATTGTAAAACAAGTTATCTATGAAAAACAAGTTATTTTTTATCTTTATATTTTTTACTTTTTTAGTAAATGCTCAAAATGGTAAAGTTGAAAAAAGTCAACTTAAACTAAACTTTTTAGTGCCAAGTATTGGGTATGAGGCAGGGCTAACTGATAAAACTTCAATAACTTTTGAGGTAGGAACAGGTTTTAGTTTTGTAGCTGGTTCTAATCGAGATACAGAAATTTCTTTTTTCCCATATTTTGAAAGTCAATATAAGTATTATTATAATTTTGAAAAAAGAGCAAAAAAAGGGAAGAGAATAGCAAACAATTCTGCTAATTATATATCTTTTATAGCTGTGATACAAAGTCAAAAACCTTTATTTAAGAATAGCAGATATAATGATCAAGCTGTTTTTATAGCAGGTCCAACTTGGGGTTTTCAGCGTACATACAAAAAAGGTTTTAGGCTTTCTTTAGATTTAGGAGTGGGTTATGCTTATGAAACTTTAAGTAATAATAGCTCTGTTTCTCCATTAATTGATATAGAATTAGGTTGGGTTTTAAACAGAAAGAAGTAAACTATCATTTATCTTTGTGTAAATTTTTTAAAATGTCTAGAGATTTAGAATTAAAAATGAAATGGGAATTGTTGAAATCGAAAATTTCAAAGCAATTTGCTGATGGAGATTCGGTAGATTTAGACGCGATTATTTATTTGATAGGTGTACAAGAGTTGGGTCAAGGTCATCGGAAATTTAAAAAAGATGAAAAAATAAACTTGATGCATATTGCCATTTGTCGCCTATTAGAACCATTAGGTTATTATGAATTTGACTTTTTTGATGAAGATGGCTGGCCACATTACAAGACTATTGACGAATTGCCTTTTTTAAAACCAGGCGAGCAATCTATATTAATGAAAGAAGCTGTAATTCAATATTTTGTTGAAAAAGAGTTTATACCGAATTAGAAGATTTACTGTAAACTGCGACTGAATACTGCCAACTAAACTAGATTGCTTCAAAAATCTTTCCAGGTAAGGGCTTAATAACACCTTTCAATTCTAAAGTCAATAACAAGGTTGCTGTTTTAAAGACTGGTAAATTACAGTGCAATGCAATGAGATCTAATTGTTGTTTTCCTTCTTTTAGTAAGTAATTATAAAGACCTTTTTCAGTATCTGAAAGCTCAATAAACAATTGTTGCTGAATGGCTTGTTTTTGTTTGTCATCTTTTTCCCATCCTAAAATATAGGCTATGTCTTTGGCAGAAGTTAAAACGGCAGCTTTATTGGTTTTAATCAATTGATTGCATCCTCGACTGTAGGCATCAGTTATCCTTCCAGGAATGGCAAACACCTCTCTATTGTATGAATTGGCAATGTCTGCGGTAATTAACGAACCACCTTTATCGGCTGACTCTATAACAATAGTAGCCTGTGAAAGTCCCGCCACAATTCTATTTCTTTTTACAAAATTTTCTCTTTCGGGTTTGGTATTTGACCAATAGTCAGTTATTAAACCTCCATTACTCATCATTTTATCTACATATTTTTTATGGATAGCAGGGTAAACTCTATCCAAACCATGAGCCAAAACAGCAACTGTTTGTAATTTGTTTTCAATAGCCAATTTATGAGCATGAACATCAACACCATATGCCAATCCACTAACAATAACAGGATTGTAAGGTGCTAAATTTTTGATAAGGTCTTCTAATACAGATTTTCCATAACTGGTCATTTGACGAGTGCCAACTATACTTATCATTTTCTGATGATTTAACTGAATATTTCCTTTTTTAAAAAAGAAAATAGGAGCATCAAAGCAATGTTTTAAATACATAGGATAATCATCGTCTTGAAAATATGAATATTGAATAGCATTGGTATTCATAAAATCAATTTCTTTTTCAGCTCTAGTAAAAAGGGTATTATCTTTTAGTGCATATATAATGGCTGTACCAACTCCAGAGATTTTAGAGAGGGCTTGTTTTCTCTCTGCAAAAACTTGAGTTGCACTACCACAATGAGAAATTAATTTCTTAGCCATGACATCGCCAATGCCATTTGCATTGATTAAAGCTAAGAGATTAAGAAGTTCTTTAGTGTTCAAACATTGAAATTTAGGAAATTAAATGTACAAAAATTGTTAATAAAATTAGTAGGTAAAGCATATTTAATCTAAAGTTTTTTCTAAATTTGTTTTTACCAAACACCCCTAAGATTTAATCAACTGAAACTTTCAGAATACATAAGCGATTTATTATACAGGTATGAATGTGTTATTGTGCCTAATTTTGGAGGTTTTATAAGCAGTACTAAATCTGCATTTATTAATAAAAACACCAATACCTTTCACCCGCCTCATAAATCAATTACTTTTAATAGTCATTTAAAGAATAACGATAGATTACTTGCTAATTATATTGCTGCAGTAGATCAAGTGCCTTATGATTCTGCTGTAAATTTTATAAAGTTTGAAATAAAACAATGGTTTGAAACGTTAAAACAAACAGATCTAGATTTAGAAAACATTGGTAAATTTTCGTTAGATGCAAGTAGTACACTAATTTTTGAACCCCAAATAAAAATCAATTATTTAGCAGGATCTTTCGGTTTGGCTTCATTTGTGTTACCAGAAGTAAAAAGAGAAGCATATATCAAACAAGCAGAAAAATTAGAGAAAAAAGAGCCTGTTATTTTGACAAATAAGGAAAAAGAAACTCCAAATTATTTAAAATATGCTGCGATTCTTGTTCTTGGCCTTTCTGTTTTAGGATTCGGTGGAAATTCTATTTATCAAAAACACAAGAGTGAACAACAGTTAGTTGCTGCTCAAAAACAACAACATGAAGTTGAGAAAAAGATTGAAAAAGCAACTTTTATTGTTTCAGAAGCTTTGCCTTCAATAAGTGTTAATGTTACTTTAGATAAAAAACCTTTTCATGTAATTGCAGGAGCATTTAGGTATCCTGAAAATGCTCAACGTTTGGTAAACAAACTGATAGCAAATGGATATAAAGCTAGAATTTTAGGTGTTAATAAATGGGGTTTAACTCAGGTTTCTTACGAGAGTTATACTGAAAGAAACAATGCTATTAATAACTTATATAGAATTAAAAAAACCGAATCTGAAGACGCTTGGTTGTTGATTCAGAATCTTTAAAAGTTTTCTTTTTATAAGCCCTAATTACCATTTTTTAGTGAGTTGTCGTAATTTACGACTAAAAAAACTAACCCCTTTTATAAAATATTTCTTGTTAAAATTTGACAATGGTAAATTCAGGTTGTACTTGAATATTGAATACCTTTGTCTAAAATAAAATACACTTTATGAATACCAAAACACCTAAAGACTCTTTAACTACTTTAACCGATATGGTTTTACCTGGTGAAACAAATGCATTGCATAGTTTGTTTGGAGGCGAAATATTAGCACGTATGGATAGGGCTTGTAGTATAGCTGCACAAAGGCATTCGGGTCAAATTGTAGTGACAGCTTCTGTAAACCATGTGGTTTTTAATAAGGCTGTACCTGTGGGTAGTATTGTTTCAGTCGAAGCAAAAGTTTCAAGAGCGTTTAAGTCTTCTATGGAAGTCTATGCTGACGTATGGACAGAAGATTTAAAAAGTGGACAAAAAACAAAGGTAAATGAAGGTATTTATACTTTTGTAGCTGTTGACAAAACAGGAACTCCTATAAAAGTACCCGCAATTCAACCTGAAACAAAATTAGAGCAAGAACGTTTTGACGGAGCTTTACGTAGAAAACAGTTGAGTTTAGTGTTGTCTGGTAGAATGAAACCCCAAGATGCTGGAGAATTGAGGGCTTTGTTTATGAGGTCTTAGAGTTTTCTTAAGTCATTTTACCAATCCAAGGTTCAGGATTTTGGAACTTATTACTTTTATTTAATATAAAAATTAAAATAGTTTTACCTGTGGTGGCATCAGTATGTATGGTACCTATTTCTTGTTTAGTAGTAATATTCTCACCTACTTTAACAGATACATGATCTAAATTTTGATAGCCAGAAATGTAATTACCATGTTGAATTAAAACTAATTTTTTCCCACCAGAAAGTTTAACAATAGACATAACTTTACCATTAAATACAGCCCTAGCTTTGGTATTTTTTTCTGTTGCTATATGTATTCCGCTACTTTGAATGGTAATTCCTGCAAGAGTAGGGTGAGGCTGTGTACCAAACCGTCTAACCACAACGCCTCTTTTGGTTGGCCAAGGTAAAATACCTTTGTTAGCTACAAAGTTAGATTCTAGTTTCTTTGCCTCGGGTGTTAAATGAAAACTAGAAGAAGATTTTTTACCAGTACCGGTTTTACCTTTTTTAGATTTTCTAATAGCCTCTGCAATTAATCGTTCTATTTTTTTATCAATTTTCCGTTCTTCAGTTTGTATATTTTTTATTTGAGTGATGTACTTTTTCTCTTTTTCTTTTACTTTACCAACCAATCTAACTTGAGAAGTTTTTTCACGACCTACACTGTCTTTTTGTTTTAAATAAATACCTAATAGCATTCTCTTCTCATCTTCTTTAACACGTAAAGAATCGGTCATAACAATTAATTCGTTCGCTGAAATTTTAATTTTCTCACCTTGTTGTTTTCTATAATTGGTATACTGTTTCATGTATTGCATCCTTTTATAGGCCTGCGTAAAATTTTCAGAAGAAAGTAAAAACATCAACCCGCTTTGTTTGTTTTTACTTTTATATGATTTGACAATCATATCAGCATAATCCTTTTTTAAAACAGTTAAGTCTTTTTCTAATTGGCTAATTTCATTTTCATTAGATGTGATTTCATCTGAAAGTTTTTCAGCCTCAGCATTAATGGTTCTAATCAATCGTGAACGCACACTAATTATTTTATTTAAATCGTCAAGTTCAGAAAGTAAGGCTTCAGCTTCTTCTTTAGATTTAAAAAGAAGGCTTTGTGTTTCTCTAATTTCTTTTTGTAGTTGTTTTCTTTTTTTCTCTAATTGTTTTTTTGTTTGACCGAACGAAGTCAAAGAGAAGAAAATTGAAAATAGGATAAAAATGACTACTCTTAAATTCATAGTACAAAACTATATTTTTTTACTTAAACTATATTTTTAATATTGAAAATGTTTCAACAATTTAATATTGTTTATTTTAATTCTACTTTTTCGTAGTTTTCAGGTATTTTAAAAGGAAAACTAACAGGTTGATCAAACTCAACAGATTTATAATTAACAGAAATGGAAGAAGTGTTTTTCACATCAGAAGCTTTAATATAAATTTCTTTCGGGAAAATTTCACCATCAATAGTCGTATATTTAGGGTAATTGATAGTTAAAATATTGTTTTTATCTAATTGTTTAATTTGTTGACTGTTAATCTTAAAATTTAGCGGATTGATTAAAAACAAAATATCATATATACTATTTGCAACTTTAGGTTTTAATAAATAGTTGTTTTTATCAACTTCAAGATTGAAAGATTCTTTTTTTAGATTTAACAATGCTTGACCGAATAATAAGTTTTGCACTTTTTCAAAATCTAATTCGGTACCCAATAAATTACTTATCAACGTAAAATCTCCATCAAAATAGGTTCTATTAATTTTTTCGTAGAAACTAACCCTATTAGGTGTTATTAATACCTTACCTATAGGGAAACCTAACTTGGTTAAGCTAATCCAAATAGTTTCATCCTTTTTTATTCTTAACGAAGCTGTGATGCTAGGCAAACTTGATTTTCCACTATATTTTACTTTCAATTTCGCTTTTACAGTTTCTTTATTAAAAGTATTGATATAATGATTTTTAATCACTTTTTTTGAAGACAGACCAGTATCCATATTTTTATTCAAAATTTTAGTTGTTTTACAAGAATAGGTAGCTGTAAAAAGTACAATTAGAAGGATAACTTTTTTTAAGATCATTATATTTTTTGATTTAAATCAACCGATTTATTATAATATTTTGAAGCTTCAATATTTCTATTTAACCCTCTATAGCTTAAACTCATTTGCTCATAAAAGGATGCTTCAAGTAAAGTGTCATCAACAATATAGTCTAATCCACTTTCTAAAACTACTAAGGCTTTTTGATACTGTTTGGTGTAATTTAAAGCCGTAGCATTCATCAAACACACAAAAGGTTGAGCTGGGAATAACTCTAAACCTTCCCGGCTATTTTTTTCTAAATCTAAATACCTCTTGTTTTTATTCAGTTTGTTTAGAAGAGGTTTTAAAATTTTGAATGATTTTTTAGATTGAAATGCAATTTTTAATTCTTCTATAGATTGTTTTTCTAGAGGTTTTATTATTGTTGCTTCTTCTGGTGTTGCTGCCTTTCCATCTAATAAAGATTCTTTAAATGGGATTAAATTAGCAGACAATGCACCTTTTTTTTCTAAATCAAGTAACACCTGTTTGGCATTATCAATCTGGTTATTTTTAATATAAAGAGTAACCAGTTCTAATTCAGAATTTTCATTTTTTACAGCAATTTTTTGTTGTAAAACTAAGGCATCTTTATAATTATTTTGTTTGTTATAGATATCTCTAAGTAATAATTGAATAAATAAATTGTCAGGGTCTTGATTTAGTGATTTTTTAGTGTAGGCTTCTGCTTCAGGGTATTTTTCTAATTCAAAATAATTTTTTCCAAATTCAAAAAGCATTGCTTTATCACCATCATTAATATTTTGACAATTTTCTAATGCAGTAATAGCCTTTTCAAAGTTACCAATCGCTTTTTTTTGTAAAGCTTCAAAAAAGAAGGTCTCAAAGTTGAGCTCTTTCTGCTCTTTTTGAATTTCTTCACTATTCTTTTTGGCAAGTAAAACGTTGGTTAAAGAGTCTTGTTGAGCGAATCCTATAAAAGAAACGCTCATAAAACATAATATAATAATATGCTTGACTCGTTTAATCATATAAACTTTTAAACCAATTTAGAATAATCACCAATACTAATTGATGTAAAATCACCATCATATTCAGCATGATTTCCTATCATAGCATATTTTAATTTGGCATTTTTAATCGTTGTATTGGTTTGAATTAATGAATCGCTAATTGTTGAATTTTCTACTACACAATTTGTGCCAAGCGACACATTTGGACCAACTTTAGCATTAATTAACGTTACATTTTCACCAATGTAGCAAGGCTGAATGATTTCAGAGTTTTCTAAAATAACCGAATCAGCTACTAAATTTTGGCCAGCTTGATGAGCAAATTGTAATACGCGTCCGTTAGTTTCAACGGTAATTTCTTTATTACCACAATCCATCCATTCATCAACTTGACCAGGCACAAAACTCATGCCTTTTTGTTTCATGTTTTCAAGAGCATTGGTTAGTTGATATTCACCTTTTTCTTTGATATCATTGTCTAATAAATACTGAATTTCTTCACGTAAAATTTCACCTTTTTTAAAGTAATAGATACCAATAATAGCTAAATCAGAAACAAATTCTTCTGGTTTTTCAACAAAATCAGTAATAATTCCGTCTTTTAATTTAATAACACCATAGGCATTAGGGTTTTCAACTTGTTTTACCCAAATAGCACCATCTGCATCAGCATTTAGCGTAAAATCAGCTTTAAACAATGTATCAGCAAAGGCAACCACACAAGGGCCACTTAACGATTCTTTTGCACATTGAATAGCATGTGCAGTACCTAAAGCTTCATTTTGTGTTGTGACAACACAGGTTGTTCCTAAGTCTTTTGCAATGGCTTGTAATTTTTCTTCTGTATCTGCAGGAAAAGTTGGGCCGATAACAAAAGCAATTTCTTCAATTTTTTGATTGAGAACTTTAGCAATATCTTCTACCAGTCTTTGTACAATTGGTTTTCCAGCTACTAAAGTTAAGGGTTTTGGTATGGTTAAAGTATGTGGTCTAAGTCTAGAACCAATACCTGCCATAGGAACAATAATTTTCATATAATTTTTATTTTTCGATTACAAATATAATTTAAAAAACTAAGTGTAGAAAGGTTTAATACTTTCTTACAAATGCTCCATCCTTAACGGTATAATGAAAGGTAATATTGTAATTTTCACAGGTTTTTTGCCATAACAAAATAAGGCTTTTGTAATTGGATGCATCAGCAATTATAGTTTTTGGCTGCACCTCTTTAATTAACCTTTCTAAATTTAGATTAGGAGAATCTCTTAAGAGTATAATTTCTGGTGTGACACTGAAGTTTTTATAAACACTTAAACTATCAATTACCAATAGTTTTTTAGAGTGTAAATTGTATATGTTTTTGATGCTATTTTTAGTGCGTATTATCTGAGAATTTGTACCAATTAAATAGGCATTAATACTATTATTAGTTTTATTATCATAACTATAATAAACAGCAACACTTTTCCCGTTCCTTTCTGTAAGGATGGTTTTTCTTGTTTTATTGAAGATTACAAATTCATTAGAATTGCTAATGTTGTATTTTTCTATAATCAAATTGGATTGAAAAAGCAGCAAAATAATAAGTACATATTTAAAATAAGAGGAATTTTTAGTTTCAATCCATTTAAAAAAGAGGATAATTAGTAGATATGAAAGTACAACAGTAACGATGCTAAATGATATGTTTTGAAATAAAAAGGATTCTTGTTTGGCTACCCAAGCCACAGTTGAATTTAGAAGAGAGATAATATGCTCGTAAGTATTGGCTATAAAATTTGGCAATACATTAAATAAAGAAAGGAATATGACTAAAACTCCCAATCCTAAAATTAGTCCTAAAAACGGAATGATAATTAAATTGGCAATAAAAAACAGCCCAGGAAATTGATGAAAATAGTATAAACTCAATGGTAATACACCCATTTGTGCAGCAATAGAAACTGTAAATAATTGCCAAGGGTAATCAATAATTTTTGATGTTGGTTGCCAGAGTTTATAGATTAAAGGTTGTATCCAAACGATAAAAAATACAGCGAAATAACTCAATTGAAATCCGACTTCAAAAATGTAATACGGATTAAAAAGTAATAAGAAAAAGATAGATATAATTAAAGCTTTATAAGTGTTGATTGAGTTTTTATCTGCTAAAGAAAAGGCAACAGCAGTAAACATTGTAACGGCTCTAATTACTGATGCTGACAAGCCAGCAATAAATGCAAAGATCCATAAAAACAAAACGACCAATATCAATTTAATAAGCTTTCCGTTTTTTAATCTCTCTATGGGTTTTAGTAGGATATTGAGCAATAAAAGGATAATACCTACATGTAACCCTGACACTGCTAAAATATGGATGGCTCCTGCCTTTTGATAGTTTTGAATGATTTCTTTTGAAATTTCTTGACGTCTACCTAGCAATAAAGCATTAATAATTGCCAATTCATTACCTTTAAATCCGCTATTTTTTAACGAACGATTTATTCTTTCTCTAAAAGCAAAAGCCAATCCTTTACCTGTAGTTTTATTGGTGTTTAAGACAAAAACATCATCACTTTTAGTGGTAATTTGATGGTGAATTTGTTTTCGAGCTAAATAGTTCTTGTAATTAAATTGAAACGGATTTAATGGTTTGTTGATGGGCTTAAAATTTTCAAAAACAATAATTTTATCATCAATTGAAAAGGTGTTATTGGTGCTATCTTTTAAAATATTGAGTTTGATTTTACCAATAGATAGTTTATTGTTTACCGTGTGAATATCTGCGATATAATTGTCATAATAGTTGTTTGGTTTTAGAACCTCATTAATATGTAGTACGGTTTTATTTTTAGCTTCAGAAATATTTTTTGTGTAATAATTGCTTTTAAAACTGTTATTTTTAAAAGTAATTGAAGCCATCCCAATAAGGATAAAAACAATGAAAGTAGAGAATGAAAAATAGTGTTGTTGGGTAGGTTTATTACGAAAAAGAACATATAAAACAGTTAATAAAATGAAAGATAAGAGTAAAAATAAATTTATAAATAAAGGATCTAAGTTCAAATAAAACCCTAGAATAATCCCAAGAATTTGGAAAAATATAAAATGTAGTGGTATATATTTCAGTATTTTCACTTTTATAAAGGTAAATTATTGAGTTCAATTTACCATTTATTTGCAAAATGATACCATTTGTTTAGAAAACAAGGTGTTTTGTTTATTTTGTTTTCACCGAACCCTTTTCTGTATTAAATTTGTAGAACAAAACACAGTTATTATCTAAGAATAATAATTGCTTACAATAAATTTTCTATTTAAAAGAAAATAAATTTAGAGTTATTTAATTTAAGACCTCAAACGAATCTCATGTCGGTTGGGGTCTTTCCCATTTAGGCTTAAATATCATCTCAAGTTTGAAACAATCAATTCTGCGGTTTTTTCACTAGCACCTTCACCACCTAATTTTTTTTCTAATTTAGCATATTCTAATAAAAGCTGTTCTCTATGTTTGTCGTTTACTATTTTAGTGAGCTCTTGACTTAATTCTTTTTCATTAAAATCATTCTGAATAAGCTCTGTAACAATCTCTTTATCTAAAATTAAATTCACTAAAGAAATAAATTTTATGGTGATAATCCGTTTTGCAATTTGGTAAGAAATAGTACTACCTTTATAACAAACCACTTGTGGTACTCTAAATAAGGCGGTTTCTAGTGTTGCCGTACCTGAGGTAACTAATGCAGCATAAGAAACTGATAATAAATCGTAGGTTTTATTTGAAATGAATTTTACAGTGCTGTTTTTTATAAAAGGCTTATAAAATTCAAAATCTTGACTTGGTGCTCCAGCAATAACAAATTGATAATCCGAAAATTTATCAACCATTTTTAATAGTATAGAAAGCATTTTGGTAATTTCTTGTTTTCTACTTCCAGGTAATAAAGCAATAATTGGCTTATTATTTAATTGATATTCTTTTCTAAATTGTTGCTCATCTATCGATGTTCTATCAGCAATAGCATCAATTAATGGATGCCCAACAAAAGTGACTTTATAACCATGTTTTTTGTAAAATGCTTCTTCAAAAGGAAGAATAACATACATATTGTCAATATCTCTTTTGATTTTTTTGACTCTACCAGCTCTTGAAGCCCAAACTTGAGGTGAAATATAATAATTAGTTCTAAAACCTTGTTGTTTTGCCCACTTAGCAATACGTAAATTAAAACCAGAATAATCAATAAATATAATAACATCAGGCTCAAATGCAGCTATATTTTTTTTACAAAAAGAAATGTTTTTAAAGATGGTGCCAATATTCATGACAACCTCAATGAAACCCATAAAAGACAATTCTTTATAGTGTTTTATTAGTGTTCCTCCGGTTTGTTGCATTAAATCGCCACCCCAAAAATGAATTTCGGCAGTAGGGTCTTTTTTAAAAAGTGCTTTCATTAAATTTGACGCATGCAAATCTCCTGAAGCTTCACCGGCAATTATATAATATTTCACTTTAAATAAATTGTGCTATTAGTATCAATAATGCAACTAAAAGTGTCGCAATAAGCACACCTCTTGCTCTATAATCTTTCTTTTTTTTGATAAAAACAAAAAACACTAATAAATTTGGAATCGCAGCGATACTTAGTACCTGTCCGTATAAACTGTTTTCTTTTAAGACCCATAAAGCATCTTGAAAAGTACCATCTAAAGCATATTCGACATACAAAAAGAAGCCTCCTGCAGTTGCAGCCAATCCAATTAAAAATCCGATAAGTATTTCTTTAGTAATCATAAATCCCAATTATTTAATTTTTGAATATAGTGGTGAGCGGTCAAGTCAAATTTTACAGGTACTACTGACACATAACCATTTTCCAACGCCCAAAGATCTGTATCTTCACCTTGGTCAAGATTTTCAAACTTTCCGGTAAGCCAATAATAATCTTCCCCTTGAGGGCTTACACGTTTTTCAAATTTCTCTTTCCAATTGCCATGTGCTTGTCTACAAACTCTAATTCCTTTTATTTCTTCTTCTTTTAAGTCTGGTATATTCACATTAAGAACAATGCCTTCAGGTAATTTTTGTTGTAAGATGTTTTCAGTTATTTTTTTTACATAGCTTTTACAAGCGTCGAAATTGGCATCCCATTTATAATTTAATAATGAAAACCCAACTGCAGGTATTCCTTCAATACCAGCTTCAACGGCGGCACTCATTGTGCCTGAATAGATAACATTTAATGAAGCATTAGAACCATGATTGATACCAGAAACACATAAATCAGGTTTTTTATTTAAAATTTCACTAACTGCCATTTTAACACAATCGGCAGGTGTGCCAGAACAACTATATTCTAATTGAGGGCCTTCATCAATAGTAACAGGATTGCATTTTAAAGTAGTATTGATAGTAATAGCATGCCCCATACCACTTTGCGGAGTATCAGGAGCAACCACAACAACATCACCTATTTCATTCATTACAGAAATTAGAGCTCTAATACCCGGTGCAGTTATGCCATCGTCATTGCATATTAAAATTAAAGGTTTTTTATTCATATTTTTTATAACAGACATACAAAAATAGTATTTTTTTACGTTAACAGATAAGATTATTATAGAATAGGAATGTCCTAAAGTCTTTGGTCAATTGCAAAAAAAATGTTAAAACCTTTAGAAAGTGAATAATTGGCACTATTTTAGATGTTTGGTAATAGTTGATTAAATGAAAAAAACGATTGAATTTATGAAGTCAAATTACAAGATTATACTTCCAGTAATTTTATTGGCAGTGGTGTTATTAAGTTTTAACATCAGAAATAATGCTGATCCAGAAAAAGATAAAATACTACTTGGGTTGATAAAATATGCATTAACTCAAGGGCATTATCAGCCACAGGATATTAATGACGAATTTTCTAACGCTATTTATACCGATTTTATTGAAGGTTTAGACCCGGCAAAACGATTCTTTACACAAGAAGACCTTAAAAGTTTTGAAATTTATAAAGATAAAATTGATGATGAAATTAAAGCTGAAAAATTAACTTTTTACAGAACAGTATCTAAAAAATATTTACAACGTTTACAAGAATCTAAAGGGTTTTATAAAGAAATTTTAAAATATCCTTTTGATTATACTAAAGATGAAGTTTTTGATGTTAAATATGTCAAAAAAGCTTTCCCAAAAAATGAAGTAGAGTTAATTATCAATTGGCAAAAACAATTAAAACTATCTACGTTATCACGTTTGCATTCTAAATTAGAATCAGAAGAAGACAAATTAAAAGATTCGGCTCAATACAAAATGAAAACTTTTGATGCCTTAGAAATTGAAGCAAGAGAAGCTACTTTGAAAAGCATGGAAGAGTTTTTCGATTTTAAAGATGATTTAGATGATGATGATTTATTTTCAGTGTATATCAATAGTATTTCTCAAGAGTTTGATCCTCATACTTCTTATTTTGCACCTAGAGTAAAAAAGAAATTTGATATTGACATGGCAGGTAAAATTGAAGGAATTGGTGCCAGATTACAAAAGAAAGGTGAATACACTAAGGTTGCTGAGCTTATTTCTGGAGGACCTGCTTGGAGAGCTGGTGATTTAGAAGTAGGAGACTTTATTTTAAAAGTGGCTCAAGCAGATGGTGAACCTTTAGATATTGTAGGTATGCGTTTAGACGATGCTATTGAGTTTATTAAAGGTAAAAAAGGAAGTGAAGTAAGACTAACAATAAAAAAATTAGACGGAGCCATACAAGTAATTTCTATTATTAGAGATGTGGTTGAATTGGAAGAAACTTTTGCAAAAACCAGTATAGTTACTAAAGACAATAGAAAATTCGGTTTGATTAACCTTCCTAAGTTTTACATAGATTTTAGCGAAAAGAATTTTAGAAATTCTGCTACTGACATGGCACGAGAAATAGAAAGGATGAACCAAGAAAATGTTGAAGGCTTGGTTATTGATTTACGTAATAACGGTGGTGGCTCATTAGAAACTGCTATTGATATTGCAGGTTTGTTTATTAAAGAAGGCCCTGTGGTTCAGGTAAGATATAAAGACGGTGTACCGAAAGTACGTTCTGATAAAGATTTTAATATTCAATGGAATAAGCCTTTGGTAATTTTAGTGAATGAATTATCGGCTTCAGCTTCTGAAATTTTTGCGGCGGCTATGCAAGATTACAACAGAGCTGTAATTATTGGGAGTAAACAAACTTTTGGTAAAGGTACAGTCCAAAATTTATTACCATTGAACAATTATTATAAGTATTCTAAAGATTTAGGAGCTTTAAAAATGACCATTCAGAAGTTTTATAGAATTAACGGTGGCTCAACACAATTAAAAGGTGTAATGTCTGATGTGGCTTTACCAGACCGATATTCTTATATGGAAATTGGCGAACGAGATGAAGAGAATCCATTGGCATGGGATAAAATAGAAAGTGCAAAATATAACCTCTGGGATGGTTACGAAAATTTTCAAGAAGTAGTAAACAACAGTAAAAAAAGAATTGCTGTAAGTGAGCAATTCATGTTGATTGACAAAAATGCCAAATGGTTAAAAGAAGGGCAAGACGATACAACAGTCTTCTTAAATTATGAAAAATATAAAGAAGACCTAGACGAAAGAGAAAATGAAGCAGAAAAATTTAAGCCTATTTACGAGTATGAAAATAAGTTGAGTTTTGTATCACCTAATTATGAGTTGCCATTGATAAAAGCGGACTCTGTTCTTGCACAAAAACGAGAGATTTGGCATGAAAACTTAAGTAAAGATATTTATGTTGAAGAGGCTTTAAATGTATTGGGTGAATTAAAGATTAAAAAATATAAAGCGTTAGTTAAAGGGTGATTTCATCTAAATAATTTCCTTAGACTTTACCTCGGAGTTTTCGATTTACCTCTCCTTTGGAGAGGTCGAAACTGCCTTTTTCAGTTTCGGGTGAGAAAAAATAATTTTAAAAACCCCTCATTAAATTTTTAATGGGGATTTTTTTGTGTTTTGAAATTCATTAGAGATTAAACAAAATTGTATCTTTACAAAGATTTGTTCATACAATTTTCTCAACATATCACCACTAATTTTACTGACTTAAAAAGTAAAAACCTATTACTAGCTATTTCTGGCGGATTAGACAGTGTTGTATTGACCAATTTACTGGCTAAATTAGATTATAATATCACGTTGGCACATTGTAATTTTCAATTACGAGGTGTAGATGCTGACCAAGATGAAGCTTTTGTAAATACGTTAGCCAAGAGTTTAAAAACACCTTTTTTTATCAAAAAATTTGACACCAAAAATTTTGCAAAACAAGAGAAGTTATCCATTCAATTGGCAGCAAGGCAATTGAGGTATGATTGGTTTTATGCTTTAGTAAAGAAACATAATTTTGATTATATTTTAACGGCACATCATGCTGATGATAGCCTAGAAACCTTTATCATCAATTTGAGTAGAGGTACGGGTTTAGATGGTTTGACAGGCATCCCTGAAAAGAATAACAATGTATTAAGACTTTTACTGCCTTTTACTAGAAATGAAATTGAACAGTATGCCAAAACACATCATTTGACTTGGCGAGAAGATGCTAGCAATGCCGAAACTAAGTACTTAAGAAATAAAATTAGACATGAGGTAATTCCAGCTTTAAAAGGATTAAACCCTAATTTTTTAGACGGATTTTCGAAGACAATCTGCCATTTAAAAGAAACCCGTCAGATTATTGATGAAGCTGTTGATACTGCAAAAGAAACAATTGTAATTAGTACAAGTAACCATGAGATTCAACTGAAAATTGATGAACTGAAAAAATTGAAATATCCGAAAGCTTATTTGTATGAAATTCTAAAACCTTTTGGTTTTACAGCGTGGAATGATGTCATCAATTTATTGGAAGCCCAATCTGGCAAGGAAGTATTTAGTAAAACGCATCGCTTATTAAAAGATAGAGAGGTGTTAATGGTATCAAAAATTTCATCCGACACGAAGAATTTAGAGTTTTGTATTGATGAAAATCAGACAACCATTGAGGCAGATAACATCAAGCTAAGAATTTCTGAATTGACAGAAGACAATATTATAAGCCATTTAAATACTATATTTATTGATAAAGATAAAGTTCAATGGCCTTTAGTGCTTCGTAAATGGAAGAAAGGTGATTATTTTTATCCTTTAGGGATGCAAGGCAAGAAAAAAGTAAGCAAGTATTTTAAAGACGAAAAATTTTCATTAATTCAAAAAGAAGCAACTTGGTTGCTTTGTGCAGATGATAAAATTATTTGGATTGTAAATTATCGATTAGACGATAGGTTTAAAGTGACAGAAAGCACAGAAAAAATTTTAAAAATAGAAAACACATTTAATTAGAATTATTAATCAGGTTAATAGAAGAATCTCTAGTAATAATTATAAAAAACTTAAAGAATTATGGACAAAAATATAGAACAAAAAATTGAGCAATTAAAAAGCAAATACGATGCTATTGATCAAGATTTAGAAACGCATCTTGATGGACTATTATACAGCAAACCTATCCGTTATTGGGATTTTGTTCAAACCGATGCTTTACTAAACCTTCAAGTGCAACGCACTGTTTTTCCTGATGAAATGATCTTTTTGATGTACCATCAAGTTAATGAGCTTATTTTTAAAATGATTTTATGGGAAATGCAGCAAATCTCGCATCACAAAAACCTAACGGCTGAATTTTTTAGCTCTAGATTAGGTAGGATAAGTCGATATTTTGATATGCTTTCTACTTCTTTTGACGTGATGGGCGAAGGTATGGAAGTAGCTCAATACATGAAATTTAGAGACACGCTAACTCCTGCAAGCGGATTTCAATCAGCTCAATATAGAATGATAGAAATATGTGCTACAGACCTTATCAACTTAATAGATGTTCGATTTAGAGCAACCATAGACACAAACACACCTTATGAACATGCTTTTGACAATATGTATTGGCAAGCCGCAGGTAAAGATCATAAAACGGGTGAAAAATCATACCTACTCAAAGAGTTTGAAGACAAGTATAAAGGTGAATTGGTACGGTTAATGAAAGAATATAATGAGATTAATTTGTACGACAAATACAAAAGCCTCCCAAAAGAAGTTAAAGAAGATATTGGTTTGATAAATGCTATGCGTCATTTTGATCATACCGTAAATATCAATTGGGTAATGCATCATTATGAGGCTGCTTGTAAGTATTTATTAAGTGAAGGTGAAGACACTGAAGCTACTGGTGGTAGTGATTGGCAAAAGTATATGCACCCTAAATATCAGAAGAGAATATTTTTTCCTGAGTTATGGAGTACCGAAGAATTAGACAATTGGGGAGTCACAAACTTGACTTCGTATATAATATTATCCTAATTAAAACGTATAAATAATAGGTAAAATAATTTTTGGAACGGAATTTGTATTTTCTATACTAAATAACCACTAATCATGAAGAAATATATACTATTACTACTATTACTTATCACAGTAACATTTACGAATGCACAAACCAAGGCTTTTAAAAAAGGAGAGGTTTTAAAATATAGAGTGAGTTATAGTAATTTCTTTAATGCAGGTTCGGCTACATTAAAAGTAACTGAAACTAAAAATAATGGTAAAGAAGCTTTTCATATTATTGGAAAAGGAAAAACAACAGGAGTTACAGGTTGGTTTTTTGATGTGAAAGATATTTATCAGTCATATTTTTATAAAGAATCTTTATTACCGTATCGATTTTTAAGAAAAATTAATGAAGGTGGTCATACCAAAAACAAAGAAATATTATTTAATCAAGCTACTAGAAAAGCTACTGTTAAAGACCATAAACATAATAAGAAAGGGAGTTATTCTACACATAAAAATGTACAAGACATGATTTCTACTTTATACTATTTAAGAAGTCAAGATATTAGTAAAATGAAAACTGGCGATGTAGTTACACTAACCATGTTTTTTGATGAAAAAAACTTTCCGTTTAAATTAAAATTGTTAGGTAGAGAAGTTATAACGACTAAATTTGGTAAGGTAGCTGCAGTAAAATTCAGACCTATAGTACAAGCAGGTAGAGTATTTAAAGAAAAAGAAAGTATTACCGTTTGGGTTAGTGATGATAAAAATAAAATTCCGTTGCTTATAAAAGCTTCACTTTCTGTAGGGTCTTTAAGAGCCGATTTAGATATGTTTAAAGGTTTAACAAACTCATTTCCAATAATTTTTTAACCCTCATTGAGGGTTTAGTTCCACAAGGCTTGGTCTCATTAAAAATATTTTTCGGAAGCCTACTTCGTATTTTTGGATCGAGGCTGTTGATTGCAGAGTGACTGCCAAAAAAAGATAAATTCACCTCATAATAAGCTCCGAGCAAACTCATATTTTTGACAAAAGTCACTCCCGAAGCAACGGGACACTAATTTCTATTTTTTTTGCATTTAATAATATAATTTGTGTACCTGCTCGCCTGACAGGTGAGTTCGTGATAAAAACAACCAAAATTAAAGTGTGAGTTTGCCTTGATAATAAGCTAATTCTATTGCATACTATAGGTTAAAGCTGTAGATTTGCACCCTTTAACTATTAAATGCAAAAATCAATTGAAAAACGTTATACTGCTTATAGCTATAGTTTTATTTTTTTCATGTAAAAAAGAAGAAGTTAAAAAAGAAGAGCCAATTGCTTCAAAAACTGAAGTTCCAAAAATTATTCAGAAGTTTGGCTATATCTATAATGACTATAAAGTTGTTGAAGATACTATTAGAAAAAATGAAAGTTTCGGTGAAATTCTATACAGAAATCATGTAGATTTCTCTGAAATTTACAAAATTGTTGAAGCCTCTAAAGATTCTTTTGATGTTCGTAGACTTAGAACAGGCAAGCCTTATACTATTTTAGCTACAAAAGACACCACAGAAAAAGCATTAATTTTTATTTACCAACCTAATAAGGTAGATTATGTAGTTATTGATTTTACAGACTCTATCAAAGCTCAACCGTTTAAAAAACCTGTAAAAACAGTAATAAAAAAAGCAACAGGTAGTATTAAAACTTCATTATCTGAAGCGATGGATGAAGCAGGTTTAGATTATGCTTTGGTAAACGAAATGTCTGATATTTATGCTTGGGCGATAGATTTTTTCCACCTTCAAAAAGAGGATAAATTTAAAGTAATTTACGAAGAACGGTTTATTGATGATACGGTTTCAGTTGGTATTGGCGATATTAAAGCAGCTTATTTTGAACATAAAAAAATGCCTTTTTATGCTTTTCGATACATAACCGATTCAACCAAAAATATTTCTGATTATTACGATGAGAAAGCAAACACATTACGTCGTCAGTTTTTAAAAGCACCGCTTCAGTTTAGTAGAATCTCATCTAGATACAATCTAAAAAGATACATACGTTATTACGGAAGAATAAAACCCCATAAAGGAACCGATTTTGCAGCAGCAGTTGGTACCCCAATAATGGCTACTGCCAACGGAACCGTAATCGCATCTGCACGAAGAGGCGGTAATGGTAATTATGTAAAAATCAAACACAATTCAACGTATACTACACAATACTTACACATGCAAAGACGTAAGGTGAAAAAGGGTGATTATGTCAAGCAAGGCGATGTTATTGGTACAGTAGGTATGACAGGAAATACCTCAGGACCACATGTATGTTATCGCTTTTGGAAAAACGGAAAACAAGTAGATCCTTTTAGACAAAAATTACCATCAGCTAAACCTATTGAAGAAGCGTTGAAAGATGACTATTTGAATTTCATCCTGCCCTTAAGAAAGCAATTAGATCAAGATTAATCAGGTAATAACTAATATTATTTTGTTAGGTTGAACTAAGTCGAAATCTCAGAATTAACAATTGCGGTATTTTTCACACAATCTTTGTGTTCTTTGCAAAAAACTTTGCGACCTTTGCGTGAAATTATAGAAGCTCCTTAATTTAAAAAATTATGCCACTAAAAAATCAAAATCCCACTCAAACTAAGGCTTGGATAAAGCTACAAAACACATATCAAGAGGTTAAAAACATTGAACTAAAATCACTTTTTTTAAAGGATAGTGATAGAAAGGAAAAATACACTTTAAAATATGAAAATTTTACGGTAGATTTTTCTAAAAACAGAATTAATGATGAGGGATTGGCAACATTATTTGAATTGGCAAAAGAAGTCGATTTAAAAGATGCTATTGAAAAGATGTTTTCTGGCGATGTTATTAATGAAACTGAAAACAGAGCTGTTTTGCACACTGCTTTACGTAATAAATCAGGGAACAAGGTTTTAGTTGAGGGCGAAAATATTATGGATGCTGTTGAAGAAACACTTCAAAAAATTAAGGCTTTTTCAGAGCAAATAATTTCAGGTAAACATAAAGGTTATACAGGTAAAGCTATTACAGATGTTGTGAATATTGGTATTGGCGGTTCTGATTTAGGCCCAAGAATGGTAGTTGATGCCTTGCAATATTATAAAAATCATTTACACACACATTTTATATCTAATGTTGATGGAGATCATGTTTTTGAAACGATAAAAAACTTAAATCCTGAAACCACATTATTTGTAATTGTATCTAAAACATTTACAACACAAGAAACACTGACCAATGCAGAAACCGTAAAAAAGTGGTTTTTATCTAAAGGAGCTACTCAAGTAGATATTCAATATAATTTTGTTGCCGTTTCTACCAATTTAGAATCGGTTATTAATTTTGGGATTGCTGAAGACAATATTTTCACGATGTGGAACTGGGTTGGTGGTCGTTATTCGCTTTGGAGTGCTGTAGGTTTGTCAGTTAGCTTGGCATTGGGGTTTGATAATTTCAATCAATTATTGACAGGTGCTTATGAAATGGATACCCATTTTAAAACGGCTGATTTTGATAAAAATATTCCTGTAACTCTAGCTTTGATTAGTATTTGGTATAATAACTTTTTTGAAACTGAATCAGAAGTTGTGATTCCGTTTTCACAATATTTAACACAATTAGTTCCTTATTTACAACAACTTTCTATGGAAAGCAACGGTAAATCTGTAGATAGAGATGGTCATAAAATTGGCTATCAAACAGGGAATGTAATTTGGGGCAATACAGGCACCAATGTACAACATGCCTTTATGCAGTTAATTCACCAAGGCACAAAGCTAATTCCTGTTGATTTTATAGGTTTTTCAGAATCGTTGTATGGCAATACTGATCATCATAATAAGTTGATGGCAAATTTTTACGCTCAAGCGGAAGCTTTGTATTTAGGGAAAACCAAAGAAGAGGTGCATTTAGAATTAAAAACTGCCAACCAACAAGATAAAATAGAGAAACTATTACCATTTAAAGTTTTTGAAGGTAACAAACCATCAAATGCCTTATTAATGGACAAGCTTACTCCTAAAAATTTAGGAAGCCTAATTGCAATGTACGAACACAAAACATTTGTACAAGGTCATATTTGGAACATCTACAGTTTTGATCAATTTGGCGTTGAATTAGGTAAAGAATTGGCTAAGAAATACCTTTAGATTAACGTGTTTATTTTAATTGCAAGATGTCATTCAGAGGAGCGATTTTAAGAGTGACGAAGAATCTAAAAACAATGATTCTTTACTTCGAATTTGCTCTTATCTTTCATTTAAGCCTTCTTCTTATTTCTAAGAATTCAAATAGTATCAAAGTAATAAATTAGCAATAGTTTGAAGTAAAAACTTAAAATAACCTTCAATTATTAAGTGTAATTTAATGATATGATTGTTAATGAGTTAATATCATAGGTTATTCATAACAGCTATTAACAATTTGTAAAAATAAGTTGATAAAAAGTTAATGTTATCTTAAAGTTTAATTGATATAAAACCGTACTTTTGCCTCGTTAATTTTAAACTAATTTAATTTATACATGCAATCAATCATAAAAAAGGCATGTAATCATTAAAAACAATCAAAACACATGAAAAAAATTACTCAATTACTAATGGTGATGTTATTTTTCGCAATGTCGTCAACCATTTACGCACAAACAATTACAGGTACTGTTTTTGCTGAAGACGGACCACTTCCAGGAGCAAACATTGTTGAAAAAGGTACTACTAATGGTACTACAACAGATTTTGACGGAAAATTTACTTTGAAAGTTTCAGAAGGTGCTGGAACTGCAATTGTTTCGTTTATTGGTTATACCAATAAAACAGTTAGCTACACGATAGCTTCAGATGAAGTACATGATTTCGGTAAAATTACATTAACTTCTGACAATACGTTAGATGAAATTGTAATTACTGCAGTTTCTTTTGCAGTTGATAGAGAAACGCCAGTAGCAGTTTCAACAATTAAAGCTCAAGAAATTGAAGCTAAATTAGGAACACAAGAATTTCCTGAAATTTTAAAATCTACTCCAGGGGTATATGCTACCAAATCTGGTGGTGGTTTTGGTGATGGTAGAATTAACTTAAGAGGTTTTAATTCTGAAAATGTTGCAGTGATGATTAACGGGGTTCCTGTAAATGACATGGAAAACGGTAGAGTTTTTTGGTCAAACTGGGCTGGTTTAGCTGATGTAACTTCTGCTATGCAAGTACAAAGAGGTTTAGGAGCATCTAAAGTTGCTGTACCGTCTATTGGTGGTACGATTAACATTTTATCTAAAACAACAGATGTTGAAAAAGGAGGGAGTATTTTGGTTGGTGTTGGTCATGATGGATATCAAAAATATGGAGCAACTATTTCTACAGGCTTATTAGATAACGGATTTGCGGTTACAGTTTCTGGTGCAAAAACTAAAGGTAATGGTTATGTTGATGGAACAGAATTTGAAGGGTACAATTATTTTGTGAATATTTCAAAGCAAATTAATGACAATCATAAATTATCATTAACTTCTTTTGGTGCTCCACAAAGACACGGGCAAAGACAAAATAGAAGCTCAATAGCTCGTTATAGAAATGCTGAAAGTGGTATTAAGTTTAATCCTGATTGGGGAATTAAAAATGGAGCTGTAACTCATATAGAAGATAATTTTTATCATAAATCTCAAACGTCTTTAAATCATTATTGGACAATTTCTGATAAATCTAGTTTATCAACAGCATTGTATGCCTCTTGGGGTACTGGTGGTGGTGGTGGTACTGCTGGAGACAACAGAGATTTATTTGGTGTTAGATTAGGTGGTGATGATCAACCTGTTGATTTAGACAATATTGTTGAGATTAATAGAGCTAATGGTGTTCAAGGTTTAGGTTCTGAAGCTTATTTAAGAGCTTCTAGAAATGACCATAGTTGGTATGGAGTATTATCAACTTTTAAGACTGACCTTTCTGATAACTTAGCTTTAGTAGCTGGTGTAGATTTAAGAACCTATACAGGAAGACATTTTAGAGAAATCACTGATTTACTAGGAGGTTCATATGTGTTAGATGATTCTAATGACAATAACCCTAATGCAGCATTAAAAGTTGGAGATAAATTTTCTTATAATAATGATGGCGAAGTAGGATGGCAAGGTTTTTTCACACAATTAGAGTATAATAATGATGTGCTAGCAGGGTTTATTTCAGCGTCAGTTTCTAATACATCATATAAAAGAATTGATCATTTTCAGTATTTAGATAGCGATCCATTAAGAGAAACAGATAAATATAATTTTGTTGGTTATGGTATAAAAGGAGGTGCAAACTACAATTTAAATGAAAACCATAATGTTTTTGTAAATGTTGGTTATTTTGAAAAAGCTGCTGAATTTGGAGCAGTTTTTCAAGATTTTGATAATGATCATATCAATGCAGATGCTGAAAATCAAAAAATATTTTCTGCTGAATTAGGTTATGGTTTTAGAAATGAAAAACTTTCTGCCAATGTAAATTTATATAGAACACAGTGGAACGATAGAACAGAGACAGATAATTTTTCTGAAGAGACATCTACAGGTTCTGGAGTATTTGTTGATTACTTTGTGAATTTAACTGGCGTTAATGCCTTACACCAAGGTATAGAATTTGACTTTAACTATAGAGCGTCTGATAAATTGACTTTAACAGGAATGGTTTCTTTAGGGGATTGGACATGGACTGAAAATTTAGAAAATATTCAAATATTTGATGAAAACCAAAATCCTGTAGGAAATCCTATTAATTTATTTATGAAAGATTTAAAAGTATCTGATGCTGCTCAAACAACTGCAGCTTTAGGTATGAATTGGGAATTGATGGAGAAAACTCATTTTTCAGTAGATTATAATTATTTTGGCAATTATTATGCTGACTTTAATCCTAGTGATAGAAAAGTACAAGGCACACCTCAAGCATGGAAAGCACCAGAATATGGTACGTTTGATGCAAGTGTTAGATACGGATTTGAATTTGGAGCTTTTGACGCTATGTTGACAGCGAGAATGAACAACGTACTTAATACAGAGTATATTTCAGATGCTTTAGACGGTGGTAATCACGATGCTGCAACTGCTTTAGTATGGTATGGCTACGGAAGAACATTTAACTTCAGTGCAAAAATTAGATTTTAATCAAAAAAAATTAGAACAATGAAAAAAATATTTTATTTAATAGCAATTACAGCAGTGTTCTTTACTAGTTGTAACCCGATGGAAGATATCTATACTGAATTAGATAAACAAGAAAATATAATCACTGGTGAAGTTGATATTACTTTAACAGAAGATGATTATGATGCTTTAGAATTAAGCTTTGGTAACTTTAACTCTATTGATGATGCTAAAGCTATGATTCCTAGATTATTGAAAGAAAAATACCCTGTTTGGGGAGATGGTTCTTTAGCAAAAGTTACCTTTAAATGGTATAATAAAGTAAAGACTTATAGTAAAAATATTTATGCTTTATCTGATGAAGAACATAATGATATCACAGGTAATACGTATGGTAATTTTGATAGAGGTTACCATGTGTTTAATTATTTAGATGCAAAGTTCCCTTCTCCAGAAGAGGATGATTTTGTATCATTAAGATACCGTTATTATTCAGGTGGTGAAACAACTTTAACTAATGGTTTTTATTATAGAAACGGTGAGTGGAATAAAGTGAATGGTTTTACAGAAGATGAATATAGTGCAATGGGCGAAAGTCATCCAAACTTTTCAAGTCATGATGAAGCGGCGGCAAAAACACCGATAGCTTTATTAGATGTTTTTAAATTCAACCCGAAAGAAGCAGGTGAAATTGTACAAACCATGTATGAATTGTATAAAGGTGGTGGTGTAACAAAAAGTTATACTGCAAACTATGTTTTTGACGGTTCAGCTTGGTCAAAATACAATAATGTAGCTAATGAAACTATCAAGTTTGGTCATGACGGTACTACTTGGGTACCAGACAATACAATTAAATACACATTAACCGCTGCAGATTATGATTTAGTAGGTAATGGTAATTATGGTAATTTTGATGTTAGATCTGGTAAGAACGAAGAAACAATTGAATCTAGAGTAGTTAAAATAAATACGATATTACTAAATAACTTCCCTAACGATCCAGAAGGACAGAAATATGTAGTGTTTTACAATATTTATAATGGAGCTGCTGGTGTTTGGGGTACGAAAGTAATTAAGTCTGGTGCTGAATATATTTTGAACGAGTAATTTTTTTACAATAATTTTATATAAACCACCTCAATTGAGGTGGTTTTTTAGTTTTAAAAAACAGTATATTTGTATTCATATAAAATTATATTTTAAAAATGAAACAACTACTTTTTTTAAGTATTATAAGCCTATTCTTATTCGGTTGTAGTAGTGATAATGACACAATTGATCCTAAACCTGATCCTGTAGTTGAAAAACCACTTGCGGTAGATGATAGCTTTGATTTGGTTGAAGATAATGATCTCATTTTTTCAGACTTATTATCAAATGATGAAAAAGGTGATAATGCTAAAATTAACTCCGTTGAAACAACAGGTGCAAACGGAGGTAAAATAGAAGACAATAGAAACGGAACCTATACATACACTCCAGCTTCAGGTTATGTTGGTACAGATACTTTTAAATATACCATTTGCGATAACCATACGCCAAAAAATTGTTCTACAGCAACAGTAACAATTACCATTACAGATGAAGGCTCACCTTTGGCTGTTGATGACAGTTATAATGCAGTAAAAAATACAACAAGAACCTTTACAGAAATTTTAGAAAATGACAACCTAACTGATGATGCTGAGATAACATCTGTAGACAATACAAATACTGAAGGAACTGCTACACTTAATACCGATGGAAGTATTAGTTATGCTCCTAAAAACAATTTTATTGGTGATGACACATTTACCTATACCATTTGTGATGACGATTCTCCAACGCAAACATGTACAACAGCGACAGTAACGATTACTATACTTGAATCAATTGCATTTAATATTCCTTCAGAGTTAGCATCTTATTATGCTACTATGGCTTTGGTAGATGACGCAGATTTGAGCTATACATTATTAAAAGAATTTACAATCCAAAAGCACACTACCATTTTATCTTACGGGCAAAGACATAATTATCTTTATAATGCTGATGAAGACAAGGCAAATACAGATAATGTAATTTTGATGTATTCAGGTGAAAGTAGGTATTGGGAAGAATATACTTCTGGGTCTAATACTCACAGTCCTCAAACTTTTAATACTGAACATATTTATCCACAGTCAAAATTAAGTATTGATAATGCAAGAACTGATTTACATCATTTAAGATCATGTGATGCCAGTATAAACTCTCAAAGAAGTAATTTTCCTTTTACTAATGGAAGTGGAACATATAAACTAGAGGGTGATAAATGGTATCCTGGTGACGAATGGAGAGGAGATGTAGCTAGAATGATTATGTATTTAAACGTTCGTTATGGTGAAACGTTCGATAAAGTAGGCACATTAGAACTGTTTTTAGAATGGAATAAAGCTGATCCTGTTTCTGACTTTGAAATACAACGTAATACTATTATTGAAGCAGCACAAGGCAATAGAAATCCTTTTATTGACAATCCGTATATTGCAACTCTTATTTGGGGAGGAGCTGCTGCAGAAAATAAATGGTAATAAATTAAAATAATTAGAAAAACATACACATCATGATGAAAATGGTTCACTCGTATTGGGCATATATAGTTCTTTTACTATTAATTTTTGCAACTGTAAATGCCATTATAGGTTTAACAAAAAACAAAGAATTTACTGACAAAGATTTACGTATTTCTTTATTTACTCTCATAGTAATGCATATACAATTATTAATAGGTTTAGGTTGGTATTTTATGTCGCCTGCTTATAAAAGTTTAAAAGAATTGGGTATGAGTGGAATTGATGGAGCTTCCCGTTTGTTAGCGGTTGAGCATCCGTTAATGATGATTATAGCTATTGTTTTTATTACCATTGGTTGGTCTAAACACAAAAAGAAAATGACTGATACTAGTAAATTTAAAACTATTGCAATATTTTATGGCTTAGCATTGCTATTTGTATTGAGTAGAATTCCTTGGGCACAATGGTTTTGATTAAAAAAATGATTGGAGAACAACGAACAACGATTAACGATTTTTGAATTATTACGTTTTAGTTCTACGCTCGTTACTCATCAATCAGCATTCGTTAATTTTTTCATTTGATTTAAGAACAGAGATTAAATATTTTTATCCCGAAGTTTCAGGTTTGACTATAAGTTGTTCTACACTCGTTACTCATCAATCAGCACTCGTTAATTTTTCATATGATTTAAGAACAACGATTAACGATTTTTGTCCCGAAGTTTCAGGTTTGACTATAAGTTGTTCTACACTCGTTACTCATCAATCA
>CAYRZY010000002.1:2200-7367 GCA_964428855.1 uncultured Flavobacteriaceae bacterium | reverse complement strand
TCTACGCTCGTTACTCATCAATCAGCATTCGTTAATTTTTCACCATTATTTGATTTAAGAATAACGAGTGCTGATTAACGATTTTCGAATTATTAGGTTTTTGTTCTACGCTCGTTACTCATCATTCATTTTAAACCCATCTCTATCCTCTAAAAATCCGAATTTAGATCTGGTTTTTGTTAAGGTTTCTTTTGAAATAGAGATAATTTCTATAGTATTCTGAAGAGGTTTAATAGTAGAAATTTCTTCTCCAAGAGCATCATAAACAACTGAATTACCAGTGTATTGATGTCCGTTAGTATCAGAGCCTATTCTATTGACACCAATGGTATAGCTCATATTTTCTATGGCTCGGGCTTTTAAAAGCGTATTCCAAGCTGTAATTCTTGGTTTTGGCCAATTGGCAACATAAATAAGAAGGCCATAATCATTAGTATTTCTTGCCCAAACAGGGAAACGCAAATCATAACAAATCATTGGGCAAATTCTCCAACCTTTATAATCTACTATTAATTTTTTATTACCCGCGGAGTAGACTTTATCCTCACCAGCCAACGTAAAAGTATGCCGTTTGTTATAGGTATTGATTACTCCAGTAGGATGAACAAAAACCAATCGGTTAAAATAGTTATCACTCTCTTTAATGATTAAGCTACCACAAATGGCTACGTTTTTTTCTTTGGCAAGTTTTTTCAACCAGTTTATGGTTTCACCATCCATCTTTTCAGCAATTTTTGCTGCATTCATAGTAAAACCTGTAGTGAACATTTCGGGTAGAATAATTAAATCAACAGCACTAGAAATACTGTTGATTTTTTGAGTAAAGATTTGTCTATTTTGCTTAGGGTTTTCCCAAACTAATTCTGATTGAATGATTGCTATTTTTAAATTTTGTTTCATTAAAATAGTGTTTCTTTAATCAAAAAAAAGGCTCTTCTATTGAGTGAAGAACCTTTTTTATATCTAAAAAAGTTAAAGGTTATGCCTTTTTCACTTTCTTCTTATTCTTTCTAATTTTTTCTTTTAATTTTTCTAATTTTTCCAACCATTTATTTTCATCATCTGGTGATAGCTTTCCTTTTCTTTTTAGCTTATCGAATTTTTTCTGTGCTGCATCTAATTTATCTTCACTTTTAGACAAGTTACTTTGAGCTTTTTCTTTATTTTTTATTTCTTTTTCTTTCTTTTTCACTTTCTTTTCAGCCTTTTTTTCTTTCTTTTTAACTTTATTCTTCTCTTTTTTCTCCGCCTTTTCTTTCTTGTCCTCTTTTTCTTTCTTTTCTTGTTTTACAGCTTCTTTTTTAGCTTTTTCGAGAATATCTTTTTTATCAGAATTTGGTAAAATATCAGTAACGTCTGTACCATCTAAAAATATTTTTTCTTTTTTTACTTTGTATGCTTTTCCTTCATGTTTAATTTTTTGTGCAGTAACGATCGTTATTGCAAATAGAAAACAAAGTGTAATTATTAATTTAAAATGTCTCATGATTTTTTATTTTATTAATTTGGGTATCTACTAAAACGTTGTATTGTTTCAGATGTTGTAAATATAGACAAAATAAGGAGCTTAATTAAAAAAGGGATCAGATACTACAGAGAACTTTTAAAGCTTTTTGTAATGTTTCCTCCTTTTTAGCAAAGCAAAAGCGTAACATTTTTTGATCTAAACCATCCTTATTAAAAACTGAAATAGGTATGGCAGCTATTTGGTGGTCAATTGCTAATCTTTTGGCAAAATCGACATCACTTTCATCAGTAATAGCACTGTAATCTAACAATTGAAAATAAGTGCCTTGAGAGGGCGTAAATTTAAAGTGTGAATTTTGTAGTCCATTTAAAAATAAATCTCTTTTTTCTTGATAAAAGTTATTCAAAGATAAATAGTTGTTTTCATTCTTTAAATACTCAGCAAAGGCTATTTGCATAGGATGGTTGACGCAAAACACATTAAACTGATGTGCTTTTCTAAATTCATGCATTAATGCTTTAGGAGCTACACAATAACCAACTTTCCAACCTGTATTATGAAACGTCTTGCCGAAAGAAGCCACAATAAAACTTCGTTCTTTCAAATGTGGAAATAGACACAAGCTTTGGTGTTGTTTACCATCAAAAATAATGTGTTCATAAACCTCATCACTCAACACGATAATATTGGTGTCTTTTACTAAATTTTCAAGAGCAACCATATCTTCATTGCTCCAAATAGTTCCTGATGGATTGTGAGGAGAATTGATGATAATCATCTTGGTTTTATCAGTAATCAATTGCTTTACTTTTTGCCAATCTATCCTAAATTCAGGCCCTTCTAATTGCACATAAATAGGTTTTCCTTCTTGTAAATCGATAGCAGGTTCATAACAATCGTAAGCAGGTTTAAAAATGAGAACTTCATCGTCTTTTTTAATAAAAGCACTAATTATCGTAAAAATAGCTTGTGTTGCTCCTGAAGTTATGGTTATTTCAGTATCAGGACGGTACGTAGATTGATATAAATTATTAAATTTTTCAGAAATCTGCTCTCTTAAAGCAAAAACACCTTGCATGGGTGCGTATTGATTGTATCCTTTTTTCATGGCTTTTGTAACCAATTCAATAAGTTCTTTGTCTGTGTCAAAATCAGGAAAACCTTGTGATAGGTTAATAGCGTGATGCTCTTTTGCTAATTTAGACATGATGGTAAAAATGGTAGTTTTTACATTTGGGAGCTTAGAATTGAAATCCATAAAACAAAATTATCTCACAAAATAACAAAAAGTAAAGAGGAGTTCTTTATTAATTTAGTATTATTTATCTTTGAGGCTTTCAAAATTGAATTGCTAAGAAACTATTAAACAAAACCCCTATGAAATTTTTTAAAATTGTAGTACTTTTTCTAACACTACAAATCTCTGCTCAACAGGGCGGAATGTGGATTCCTTCGTTACTTAACGGAATGAATGAACAAGAAATGCAAGCTTTAGGAAGTAAATTAACTGCAAAAGACATTTACGATGTCAACAACTCAAGTTTAAAAGATGCAATTGGACATTTTAATGGAGGTTGTACCAGTGAAGTTATTTCGCCTAAAGGATTAATACTAACTAATCATCATTGTGGTTTTAGTCAAATACAGTCACATTCCTCTTTAGAAAAAGATTATTTAAAGAATGGTTTTTGGGCAATGAACTTGGCCCAAGAGTTGCCAAATGAAGGCTTGTATGTAGAATTTATTGTACGGATTGAAGATGTTACAGCCAAAGTACTTCATAGTGTTAATGACGGAATGTCTATGCAAGTAAGACAATCATTTGTTGATAGTAATATTGATGCTGTAAAAAAGGCTTCAGTGGTTGAACCTTGGCAAAGAGTGAAAATTAAACCATTTTTTAAAGGCAATCAATATTTTTTGTTTGTTGTAGAACGTTTTGAAGATATCCGTTTGGTGGGTGCACCTCCAACGAGTATTGGTAAATTTGGTTCTGATACTGACAATTGGGTGTGGCCTAGGCATACAGGCGATTTTTCATTATTCAGAATTTATGCCAATAAAGAGAACAGGCCTGCAAAATACTCGGAAGAGAATATTCCTTATACACCAAAACATTTTTTACCAGTGTCATTAGACGGTATTTCTGAAGATGATTTTACCATGGTTTTTGGTTTTCCTGGTAGAACCAATGAATATTTACCTGCGGTAGCCATTGAGCAACTCACAGAAAAAACAAACCCAAGTAACATTGCAATTAGAGAAGCTACTTTAAAAGTGATGGATGCCTATATGAAATCTGATGATAAGATTAGAATTCAATACGCCTCAAAACAAGCAAGAATTGCAAATTATTGGAAAAAATGGGTAGGCGAAAATAAAGGTCTTAAAAAAAGTAAGGCAATTGCTAAAAAGCGAGAATTTGAAGCTGAATTCACTAAAAAGATTACTGAGAAAGGCTTGGTAGTTCAGTATGGTTTTTTATTGGAAGATTTTGAGAAAGCCTATAGAGATTTTGATAGCATTAATTTGATACGATCAAGGTTTTCTGAAGTATTTATCAGAAATAATGAGTTGATGAAAATGATGTTTAGACTGACTCAAATGGAAGATGCAGCCTATAATGAAGAGTCTTTTAATAATGCAAAAGCCTATATGATTTCTACATTAAATGGAATTCATAAAAATTACAATGCAGAATTAGACAGAGCAATTTTTAAAGAAATTATGCCTTTATATACTGATGATGCCAATGATAGAATTTACGCCACTACCAATTTCACCAATTTAGAAGCTGCCCTAGCAATGTTAGAAGGCACTCCGCAAGAGGTTCTTCAAAAAATAAATGATGATGCTGCATATCGATTTGCAAAACCTTATATTTTAGAATTTTATACGCAGATAGAACCTGAATATCAAGCTAGAAAAGCTATTATTAATGACATTCAAAAAGATTATATGAAGGCGATAATTAAAGTAATGCCTAATCAACGTTATTTTCCTGATGCCAATGGTACTTTAAGAGTTACTTACGGACAAGTAAAGGGTTATGAGCCTAGAGATGCTGTTTATTATAAACCTATTTCTTATTTAGAGGGTGTCATTGAAAAATATATACCAGACGATTACGAATTTGATGTACCTGAAAAATTACTTGAATTGTATGAAACAAGTGATTTTGGACAATATGCTGACAGTAATGGTAAATTACCCGTTTGTTTTTTAGGAACTAATCATACTACAGGTGGTAATTCTGGTAGCCCTGCAATAGATGCACATGGTAATTTGGTGGGTTTAAATTTTGATAGAGTTTGGGAAGGCACTATGAGTGATTATAACTACGATGCTGAAATATGTAGAAATATTATGGTTGACTTACGTTATGTACTTTTTATCATTGATAAATATGCAGGAGCAAAACATCTAATTGACGAAATGACATTAGTGCATCCAAAAGGAGCACAAGTTATAAAAGCGGTTAAAGAATAAATTACAGTCCCGAATTATCGGGATAAAACCTACGAGGTCTCTTTTCTATTTCATCATTTGAAGCTTTAATGAAAGAGGACTCTTTTTTTAATATCTACTGAAAAACAGGCATTTATAATTTTTATTGTATATTTGTTATATATATACTAACAACCCTAACAACCCTAACAACCCTAACAACCCTAACAACCCTAACAACCCTAACAACCC
>CAYRZY010000002.1:0-2100 GCA_964428855.1 uncultured Flavobacteriaceae bacterium | reverse complement strand
TAATAAATTAAATGCTATGAAAACTAAACTACTTCTAGTGGCTACGCTGCTATGTATTACATTGTCTTACGCTCAAAAAACCCATGTACCAGACAATAATTTTGAACAAGCCTTGATAGACTTAGGTGTTGATGATGTACTAGATGATTATGTTCTTACAGGTAACATAAAAAATGTTACAGATTTAGACTTAAAGGATACAGAAGACTTTATGGGTATTGAAGATTTTGTAGGTCTAATTAATTTAAAAATAAAGAAAGAAAATGGATCTAAAAATTTAGATCTTAGTAAAATTATTTTTTTAGAAAAACTTGAGATTGATTTAACTAAATCAAGTTTATCAAGTTCAATTATTGAGAATAACTTAGCCTTAAAAGAATTTAAAATTACGTTATCAGACGCATCACTTGGTTTTATAAATTTCGAAAACAATTTAGTATTAGAAAAACTTATAATTCGAAACTCTCTTAGTGCACCTATAGGCTTTCTAAATTTAAGCAACCACACAAAACTACAAGAGGTTTCTATTGACAGAGTAGAAGGATTGAACTTAAGTAATTGTACAGCTTTAGAAAGTTTGCGTGCTGGCGAGCTTAATAACGGCATAAATCTTAGTAATTGCACCGCTTTAAAAAAGCTAGATTTCACTAGTAAAGGTTCTGTTTTTAGTAGTTTAGACCTTAGTAGTTGTACTGCTTTAGAGTCGTTATATATTGAAAAGAATATAAATCTTAAAAACCTAAATTTAAGTAATAATATAAACTTAGACTATCTGTACCTTAAATATCTTAATAAGTTAGAGTCTTTGAATCTTAAAAATGGTAATAATACTATTATTAATGATATTACTCTTAAAGTACTCCTGGTTTTAACCTGTATTACTGTTGATGATGCAACATATTCAACCACAAACTGGACTTTTATAGATTCACATACCGCTTTTAGTGAAGATTGTAATGCCGCAGTTGAGTTAACTTATATACCAGACAATAATTTTGAACAAGCCTTGATAGATTTAGGTGTTGATGATGTGCTAGATGATTATGTGCCAACTGCAAATATCAATACCATTACTAATTTGGATGTGTCGAACAAAGCAATTACTGACCTTACAGGGATAGAAAATTTTATAGCTTTAAAAGAATTGTATTGTTCAAACAATCAATTAACCCAACTAGATTTAAGTAAGAATATCGCTTTGTCGAGATTGTTTTTTGGTAAGAACCAATTTACTAATATAGATTTAAGCAAGAACACAGCTTTAACATATATTTCTTGTCGTGAAAATCAGTTAAGTAGTTTAGATGTAAGCAAGAATACGATTTTGACAGAATTATATTGTAGCAATAATCAATTAAAACATCTAGATATAAGTAAGAATACGGTTTTAAAAGAACTTTCTTGTTATGACAATCAATTAACTCAATTAGATGTCAGCAAGAATACAGGTTTACAAGATTTTTATTGTCAAGAAAATCAGTTAAGTAATTTAGATGTAAGTAAGAATACGACTTTAATTAACTTTAATTGTAGCAACAATCAATTAACACAACTAGATGTAAGTAATAGTGTTGCTTTGTGGAGTTTGAAATGTTTTCACAATCAATTAACTCATTTAGATATAAGTAAGAATACTGCTTTAGAACGACTGAGTTGTTCCGAAAATCAATTAACTAATTTAGACCTAAGTAATATTGCAGGTTTACAATATCTTTATTGTTATGATAATAGAATAACTGATCTAAATGTAAGTAAGAATTTAGCTTTAGTGTGGTTGAATTGTTCTGGAAACCTATTAACCACATTAGATCTTAACAAGAACGTGTTTTTAAAAGAACTTTCTTGTTATGATAATCAATTAACCTATTTAGATGTAAGTAATAATCCAGGTTTAATAAAGCAGGATTATTCATATAACCAATTAGTTAGTTTAAATATTAAAAATGGAAATAATAAAATTATTACTGATTTTAAAGCGGTTGGTAATCCTAATTTAACTTGTGTCACCGTAGATGACGCAACATATTCTACAGCTAATTGGACAAATATAGATTCACATACCACTTTTAGTGAAGATTGTAATGCCGCTGTCGAGTTAAC
>CAYRZY010000001.1:30404-53191 GCA_964428855.1 uncultured Flavobacteriaceae bacterium | reverse complement strand
TTTCCTAAGTTGACTGCAAATGTAGATGTTCAAAAGGATAGAATTCAATTGTATCAGAATCAGGTTTTTGTAACGGATAATGTAGAAGGAATTGTACCTGAATTTTTACAAATGTTACGTGGTGTTATTGATTCACCAGACATTCCGTTAAATGTATCTCGTAGTTATTTACAAGCGGATGGTGCGGTTAAAAAGATTGCTAGTTATATCACTAAAAAGGTAGGAGACAAGCTTCTGTCTTTATTTAAAAAAGACAGAGCAGAGTTTGAAAAGAAATGGAATGATATAAAAATTGTGATTGAATACGGAATGCTTTCTGAGCCAAAATTCTTTGAAAAAGCACAGAAATTTGCATTGTTTCCAACGGTTGATGATACTTATTTTACTTTTGATGAATTGAAGGGTAAAGTAAAAGACTTACAAACTGACAAAGATGGTAATTTGGTATTGTTATATGCTACCAATGCTGATGGACAGCATGCGTACACTGAACAAGCAAAAGAAAAAGGTTATGAAGTGTTGTTATTAGATTCGCCAATTATATCTCACTTGATACAGAAATTCGAAACAGAAAATTCTGAAATGTCTGCTGATAAGCAACCTGTAAAGTTTGTTAGAGTAGATTCTGATTCTGTTGAGAATTTAATTAAAAAGGATGAAGAGCAGATTTCGAAATTGTCAGATGATGAAAAAGGGAAATTGAAAGAGATTGTAGAAGGTATTGTACCAAAAGAAAAGTATACGGTTCAATTAGAAGCTTTAGACTCTAAATCAAATCCGTTTATGATTACACAGCCAGAATTTATGCGTAGAATGAAAGAAATGCAGGCTACAGGTGGAGGAGGAATGATGGGTATGGGTAATTTTCCTGAAATGTATAATTTGGTAGTTAATACCAATAATGAGTTAATGCAAAAAATACTAAAAGCAAAAGGAAAACGAGAAGAATATGTAAACCAAGCATTAGACTTGGCAAAATTGTCTCAAAACTTATTGCAAGGTAAAGATTTGACAGATTTTATTAAACGTAGTTTTGATCTATTGAAATAATGTCATTGCGAGGAGTCCTGATAGCTATCAGGACGACGTGGCAATTTCATAATGTATTATTATTAAAATTATATTATAAAACCGTTTTCTAAGCAATTAGAAAACGGTTTTTGTTTTATAGTTCTAATCTTTTATTGAAATAATTTTTCAGTAAAATTAGTTGTGTTACTATCAAAGAAGCTACTATTATTAAAGCATAAAAAGCTGTATTTGAAAAGCTGATATTTGGTAATAAACCTTCTGAACTAAAGTTGATAGCGTCAAACCAATGGAGTTGTTTTGAGTTTCCTATTGAAATAACGTACGCTATTATGCCAATGACTATTGAGAAAATAACGAACCATATTTTTTTAGAAATTAAAGGTTGGTATGTGGTAGCTGTTATTTGACCAAGTTGTGTTACTTCGGACATGATGTTATTGGTAAAATCTATTGAAGGAGATTCCAATGTAATTTCTTTCATTGCTTTGTCAATGAGTTTTTCAATATGTTTATCTGTTTGTTTGCTCATATTCTTCTATTATTTCTGGTGCTAACCTTTCTTTTAAAATACTAGTCAACTTTTTACGACTTCTAAATAATTTTACTTTTACATAGTTTGGTTTTACATTGATAATTTTTGAAATCTCATCTAAAGACAATTCTTCAAAATAATATAAAGTCAATAAGAAACTGTCATTACTCGGTAAGAGTTGTAAGCAATTTTGAATGGCTTGCTTTTTTTCCTCTTTTTCCATTGTATCTAATGCGTTGTCTAAGGTTTTAAGTTGATTTTCTGTATATTCATTAATAGAAATAGTTTGTTGTTGGCGTTTGTTTTTTCTTAAATTATCTAAGCAAGTGTTGTAAGCAATTCTGTACACCCAAGTTGAAAATTTCGATTCATTTTTAAATTTATTTAAAGATTTATAGACTTTGATAAAAGTATCTTGCGATACTTCTTCAGCGTCTTCCTTATTTTTGCACATTCTAAATGCCAACGTATAGACCAAATCTTTATATTGATTTACCAATATAGAAAACTTCTGGATATCGCCTTCTAATATTTTAAGGATGTAATCTTGGTCGTTAATTTCGGTCATATATACATATGACTTTAAAAAAGTAGTTTCGGTTACAGATTTTTGAAAAAAATATGTAGTTAAATTTGTAACCATAATTTAGATTGTAACGTCATAAGAAATGTAAACAATAAAGTTAATCAATTTAAATGAAACAATTATGGAAGTATTTATAGTCTTAATAATTTTTGGAACAATCTTCGGTATTGCCTATTTATTCTTTTCAACTAGAAACAAAGAACGCATGGCATTGATTGAAAATGGTGCTGAAGCAAAAATTTTCACAAGAAGCAGAGAGCATGCTGCACCTATAGGGAAAGTTTTAGTACTCAATTTAGCACTGTTATTAATGGGTGTTGGTTCAGGTATTATGATTGGAGGTATAATGGTATCAAGCTTTAATGTACAGCAGCATATTGCTATGCCAGGGTCAATATTTTTAATGGCAGGTATAGGTTTGTTGGTAGGTTTCTTTTTGACAAAAAATTTAGATAGAAAGGATGTTTAATGTCTTATATTTTTCAATAAAAAAACCGCTCATTGAGTGGTTTTTTATGTTTTGTTATTCTATCGAAAAGTCGAAGTATGTGTCTTTGTAAGGTTCCTTTTTTAAGGTAAAATGCCACCATTCTTTTTCGTGAGGTACGAAGCCATGCTTTACCATTCGACGTTGTAACATTAGTCTAATAGAGTGTTGGTTTTTTGTAATGTTTTTATAGTTTACTGATGATTTTTCATCAAATAAATCAAAAGAACTTCCTAAATCTAATATATGTCCGGTTTTTAAAGATACAATAGTAAGGTCAACTGTGCTACCTCTACTGTGACTAGACTTGGTTGCGATATACTCTTCTTTAAATAAATCTTTTTTATCTACATTAGGATAAAATTCTTCTTTCATTTTAGTGTCAGTACTATCTTGTGCCCATTTTACAAATTGGTTTACTGCACGTTGAGGTCTGTAAGCATCAAATATTAACAATCCGAAACCTAGTTTTTCAAATTCACTTTGCACCTTTTTAAGAGCTACAGTGGCTTCTACAGTTAAAATACATTTTGGCTTTAAATATCCATCAATAGGTTTGCCAATAAAATTATTGGTAGAATAGTAACGTAAATCACTTCGTAAATTCGGAATCTCATTTTTAACATATACAAAGCCTTCAGGTAATGTACCCGACTCTTTTTGAGCATAAGTAGTAGTTGATATCCCTATAAATAAAACTATTAGAAGTTTTATAAAATGTACTGTTTTCATTTAATTCAGGTTTTGGGTTATGTGTTTAACGCTAAAGTTTTCATTATATTTTAATGCAAATGAATTATAAGTCTCAGTCAGTTCAAATTTAAAGTTTAAATAATTCAATGTTTACATAAATCATAGTATCTTTAGTGATAATTTAAAAGTGAACGATGGATCAAAAATTGATATCAAAAAAGAAGCCAGCTTTTCCAGTAACTGAATTACTTTCAAGTTATTTGACTGAGCATGGTAGGAATATTAAGATACCTATTTTCTATGATGATTTATTGCGTTTTCAAGGTGCTGTAGAGATTTATGATGAAGAAGGGAATGATACGCTTTGGATAAGTACTTTTTTTGCGGAACATGAGCGTAATGAAATTGAACTTAGTTTAAAACATATATATACAATTTTATATGCTGATGGTAGTGATACTATGTTGCCATATTTGAATATAGATAGTATTGATTTTTGCACCTTTGGTAATTCAAAACCTTTTCGGATAAAAGTTAGAAATATTTTAAATGACAATTATGTTTTTTTTTATATTAAAAAAGCAGATGCTTCTCGTGTTTATGGATTAGAATTAGAGCATTTATTATCGCCAAATCATATTTATTTTTTAGTGTATAAGGATACGTTGATAGAAGAGCATATTTCTGGAATACCAGGAGATGTTTTTATAGTAGATAATTTAGAGTCTTGTTCAGAGCAAGATAAAAATGCGATTGCCAAAGAGTTTGTGAAATTTAATGAAAGATGCTTTGTGAGATTGTTAGGAGATATGCGATCGTATAACTACGTGATGGTGTTGACACATGATTTTGATAGGATACAATATAGAATTAGAGCTATTGATTTTGATCAGCAATCTTATGAGGGTAATCCAAGAGTATATTTACCTCAATTTTTGAAAGAAAATAATAAGTTGGTTGAATTGACAGATGAAATTTTACAAAAAGAATCTATTGACCAATATCAATTGGAAGAAAGATCTTTATTGGCTAAAAGAGCAGTGAGTAGTAATGATAGATTGTCAAACTTAATCGATATAATGTCTAAGGATGTAATTTCAACACCTGAAAAAGTTGCTCAACTAAAAAAGGGGTTATTTGAATTGACAGGTGATGTGAAATTTAAAAAATCTAACAATATGGGAGAGCTCTTAAAAAGTGCTTTAGATTTTGTGATTAAAAATTATCAAAGTATCAATCCTTATATTATCAAATAAGAGCAATTAATTCTAGCCAAAAATATCATTTAGCAATGTTGCTAATCTAATACCACCTTTTTGTAATTGTTGCCTTACGATTTTGAAATGTTTGTAGTTGTAATTATATCTTAAATTTTTACCAATTTCGGCTGAACTATAAATTGTTTTGGTGATTTTGTGAGTTTCATGAACCCAATCAATCACTGATCCTTTTTGAATGGCTTTTATTTGTGCTTTTGACAAATCATCTGCATTGTTTGCCAATTCTATATAGCCCATTCCCCATTGGGCAATCATATTCTCATCCCAAACTCTATGTAGATTCGTTCCTTTCCCAAACCATTGTACTTGTATGGTGTTGCCGCCTTTATCCTCTTTTCTACCAATATGTAAAGGCTGATGTAAATCGCCCACCAAATGCACTAATAGTTTCAGGTAGAAAACTTTATCCTCTTTAGAGCTGTTTTCATCTTTTAATATTTCAACACAAGTGGCTATTCCTGTAACTAAATCGCCTTTAGGGTTTTTATCAGAATCTTCATAAGTAGTGTCAAAAGGCATATTTACATAATGCCAAGAGTAGAATTTATTGTATTTTTTATCAGATTTTATTTCATCTCCATAGGTAGAGACAAAAGCCAAGCTTTCACCATCCAATAGCTTGTCAATTTTTTTAAGCACTCTTTTTTTAAGATGGTTTTCTGCTATTTTTCCAACGGTTCTGTGACCTGTTGGTCCCCAAGTAGGTTTTGAAGAAGTTGTGAAACTGATAAATAGAAAAGCAATAATAAAAATTGAAAATTTTGATAACATATGTCTGTATTTTTTTGCTAAGTTATAAAATTTGTTGTTATAAAATTTGGAAATTTTAAAAAAAATACTATATATTTGTGATATCAAAATAATATCATTTTAAATTTATAATTATGAATCAAGAAAAAAATATAAAAGTAACAAGTGGCTACCTTATGTTGATAATAGCTTTAGCATTAATTGGAATAGGAGTATACGGGTCTTTTAATATTGACATCGCTTTTGTAGCTGCAATAATTTTAGGGGTGTTAATTTTACCAGGGTTTTTCTTGGTGAATCCGAATGCTTCAAAAGTGTTATTACTCTTCGGTAAGTATGTAGGTACTGTAAAAGACAATGGTTTCTTTTGGGCAAATCCTTTATACACAAAAAAAAGAATTTCATTAAGAGCGAGTAATTTTGACAGTGAACGTGTGAAAGTAAACGATAAATTGGGGAATCCGATAATGATTAGTACCATTTTAGTATGGCGTGTTGAAGACACATTTAAAGCCGCTTTTGATGTTGATAATTATGAGAATTTTGTTAGAGTACAAAGTGATGCAGCAGTAAGAAAGTTAGCAAGCTTGTATCCTTATGATAACTTTGAAGACGAAGGTAAAGAAGAAGAAATCACCTTAAGGGCTAGTGTGAATGAGGTTAGTGAGGCGTTAGAAAAAGAATTGTCTGAGCGTTTAGAAATGGCAGGGATAGAGGTTTTAGAAGCAAGAATAGGTTATTTGGCATACGCACAAGAAATTGCAAATGCTATGTTGAAAAGACAGCAAGCCACAGCAATAGTAGCAGCAAGACATAAAATTGTTGAAGGAGCGGTAAGTATGGTAGAAATGGCATTGGAAGAGTTGAGTAGAAAAAACATTATTGAGCTTGATGAAGAAAGAAAAGCAACCATGGTCAGTAATTTAATGGTGATATTGTGTTCTGATAAAGATGCAACGCCAGTACTAAATACAGGTACATTAACATAAAATATAATGAGAGAATATAAGATTATCAAACAAGAGTTTAGTTGGACGAATGCTAATCAAAAATTTGAAGAAAAAATTAATGATTATGCAAGACAAGGATGGCGTGCTATTAATGTATATAACAATGGAGCACATATATGTGCTTTATTAGAACGTGATAAAAACAGGTAGTAAGATGATTTTATTATTGATGTATTTTTTATTGAATATTTTAATGTTTGTTGTTAAATTAATTTAGATGAAAGTATTTGTAGAAGAGCAGCGGTTTACACAATGGTGGTTGTATTTGATTTTACTATTATCTGTTTTGTTTTTATTGGTAAAATTTAAGTTGAATAAAGGAGCTGATTCAGAAATATCTCTAATTGTTGGGTTGCTTATTCTACTGTTTATTGTTTTGCTATTTGTTGTGATTAAGTTAAGAACTAAGATTGATGAAATTGGGATTTATTATAAGTTTGTGCCAATTCAGTTTAGTGAAAAGATTATTTTGTGGAAAGATGTTCGTAAATGTTATGTCCGAAAATACAAACCACTTGTAGAATATGGAGGTTGGGGATTTAAAGGTGGTATGTTTTGGAATGTTAATAAGGGTATGGCATTCAATGTAAAAGGAAATATTGGTTTGCAATTACATCTCAAAAATGGCAAAAAAATTTTAATAGGTACTCAAAAAGAAAGTGAAATAAATAGAGTTTTACTAACCTATGCTCATAAAATTAGTAATCATGAAAATTAGACTTATTCTTTTGTTTCTGTTTTATAGTATTGGCTATGCACAAGAAATCAATATCCCTTCAGAAAAGGTAACGGTTAATGGTACTTTGTTAGCACTAGATTCTACTGTAAAAGTACCTTTGGTAATTATTATTCCTGGTTCTGGAGCAAATGATAGAGATGGCAATCAAGTTGCAGCAAAAGGTAATTATTTGAAATTCTTGGCTGAAGGATTGGCTCAACATAAAATAGCAACCTATCGATATGATAAAAGTGCTATTGCTTTGTTGAAAAAGGAAGGTTTTAAAGAAGAAGATGTTGATTTTGATGATTTTGTTAATGATGCCATTGCAGTGGTTAATTATTTTAAGGATAAAGAACAGTTTTCAAAAATTATCATTGCTGGTCATAGTCAAGGAAGTTTGGTTGGGATGATTGCTTCAAAATCAAGAGCCGATGCTTTTATTTCTATTGCAGGTGCAGGAAGGCAAATTGATGAGATTTTGATAGAGCAGGTTGTAAAACAATCGCCTATGTTTGAAAAGGATTTAATAAAGACATTTGATAGTTTGCGTTTGGGTAAGATTGATGAAGATTTCAATCCTATGTTGATGTCAATTTTCAGAAAGTCGTTACAACCTTTTTGGATTTCTTGGATCAAATACAATCCGCAAGAAGAAATTAAGAAACTAAACATTCCTATTTTAATAATTAACGGAACACGAGATATTCAAGTTCCAGTTTCTGATGCAGAATTGTTGCACAAAGCCACTAGTAAATCAGAATTGTTAATTATTGAAGATATGAATCACGTTTTTAAAGAAGTTAAAACGGATGCTATTAGCGAAAATATTGCCACTTATAGCAATGCTGAATTGGCTATTAAAGAAGAATTAATAACAGAGATTGCAAAATTTGTGACCCAAATAGAGTAATAAATAATTATAAATAATTTATATTTGATAGGTCATGTCAAAGAAAAAAGCATTTGCATTACGGATAAATGAAGATATCTTAAAAGCTGTTGAAAAATGGGCAGCTGATGAGTTTCGTAGCACCAATGGTCAACTGGAATGGATGCTAAACGAAAGCCTTAAACGGGCTAAAAAGCTACCTAAGAAAAAAGGAAAAGAGTGATATTATGTTTTTGTAATTGCAAAAATAAGATTAGTTTTATTATACACTTCTTTATTTTTTTATTCATTCACTTTATATGTCATTCTTAGTACTTTTTGGTTAGTTTCTTCTTGTAAATACTCTTTTATTATTCTAAATCCAATTTTCTCATAAAAAGGTTTACCTATCTTATTTTCATTAAAAACCTCAACTTCTATTTCATTATGGAATTGACAAATGTGCTTTACTAATGATGTTCCAATTCCTTTAGAGTGATAATCGGGTAATATAAACAAACCTCCAATTTCATTTTTTGCCATTGAAATAAACCCTACAACTATTCCAGATTTCTCATAGACCCAAGTTTCAGAATTGGGAAGATACATTTCTGTCATTGCTTTTTTTACCATTTTAGTAAACTCTTTACTTAAAAAGGGATGTGCTATTTCAGCGGCTTGTTCCCAAATCTCGATTAAAACTGGAATTTCTTTTTCTTTATATTTTCTAATCATTTTTTATATTTATTTACTGTTTTTTTATTTTTTTGGACAATTCCATTCGGGTAGTTTTTGCAAAAAATCACCAATGTAAATGTAAAGTTACCTAAAAAGATACTGTTTTTAGAATGCTGCTGCTATTTTTCTTTAAAAAGCCTTTTCATTACTCATTTAGAATTCAAATTGTAATTTGAGCAGATAAAAAATTCTAAAGCTATTGTTAATTCATTTATATTTGAAGTGTAATTATTTTATTACAGAAATATAAAGACCTACACACATGAAACTAAAAGTTCAGCGTTTTATAACTTTCATTTTTTTATTGACCATTGCAATTGTACAAGGGCAAGATATGCCTAATGATATATTTTCAATTGAAAAAGATGTTCAGCAGATCAATTCTAAAACGGATTGGACAAAAATTGATACCATAAATTTTGGAGCAAAAAATAATGGTGGAGTCGCTGAATATTATTATTCAAAAAAAGAAATCAAAAAAATTATCGTGCAGCGATATGCTGAAACTCATAAAACAGTTTCAGAGTATTATGTGTCTAAAGATACCATTACTTATGCTTTAGAAAAGAATTACACCTATCTAAAACCTATATCAGCAAAGGATTTTGATTTCAATACATCAACCATTGAAGAGGTTGAAAGCTATTTTATAAAGGATAAATTAATAACACATACTAGTAATAGAGACTCCGTTTCTCAACCATCAAACTTGTATCTGAAAAAGGAAGAAATAAGACTAGTAGGCGATTTTAAGCAGTTTCTTAAATTGTCTGAATATGATGCCAAAGCAAAACCTCCAATTCTCATTAGCGATACTATTGTCTTCGGACTCTTAATGCTAGCCTTAGGATTTATATTTTATACGTCATCAATAAAACAAGGTGGCTGGAAAAAGTTTTATGGTATTGTACCAGGCTTATTTGTTGCTTATATGTTGCCTGCGGTATTTACTACAACAGGTTTAATTGCACCAGAATGGGAAACTATTTCTCAAACAGGTGAACTTTTAAAACACAAATCGAACCTGTATTTTGTGTCTAGTCGTTATTTATTGCCTGCTGCTTTGGTATTAATGACATTAAGTATTGATTTAACTGCAGTTTATAATTTAGGTTGGAAAGCCTTGGTAATGTTCTTTACAGGTACTGTCGGGATTATTATTGGTGGTCCAATTGCCATTTTATTGATTTCTATGGTGTCGCCAGAAACAGTTGGTGGAGCAGGACCAGATGCAGTATGGAGAGGTTTGTCAACCTTAGCTGGAAGTTGGATTGGTGGTGGAGCTAACCAAACGGCAATGCTAGAAATTTATGGCTATAATCAAAAGTTATACGGCGGAATGGTGTTTGTAGATATAGTAGTTGCTAATGTTTGGATGGCAATTGTTATTTTTGGTATTGGCAAGTCAAAACGAATTGATAAATGGTTAAAAGCAGATAATTCAGCAATTGAAAAGTTAAAAGAAAAAGTTTCTTCTTATGCCAAAGAGATTGAAAGAAACCCGAGTTTAACCGATTTAATGATTATTGCTGCTATTGCATTTGGTACAGTAAGTTTTGCTCATTTCGGAGCAGGATATTTAAGTCAGTTTTTTGAGAATTTTGTACAAGGAATTCAGAATACTACGACTAAGAACATGTTTACTTTTTTAAGTTCTAAATTCTTTTGGATGATAAGCCTGTCAACCATTATTGCCATTTTATTATCCTTTACAAAAGCAAAGAATTATGAAGGGGCTGGGGCGAGTAAATTTGGAAGTGTTTTTATTTATATTTTGGTAGCTTCCATCGGAATGAAAATGGACTTAACCTTAATTTTAGATAATATGGGCTTGATCGGTATTGGTGTGATTTGGATGACCATTCATGCTATTTTGCTAATTATAGTGGCAAAAATTATTAGAGCTCCTTATTTCTTTTTGGCAGTTGGTAGTCAAGCAAATGTGGGTGGAGCTGCTTCTGCACCAATTGTAGCAGCTGCTTTTCATCCGTCATTGGCTACCGTTGGCGTGTTATTGGCTGTTTTCGGATATGCCGTAGGTACTGTCGGAGCTATTGCCTGTACGATACTGATGCAATTGGTGGCTACTTCACCATAAAGGATAATCAGAATCCGAAGGATTCAAATGTTTATAGAATTTTAGATATTTATTCAGGTATGCGACCCCAACGGGGTCGGACATTATATTTAAAAGTTGGATTTTATAAATATTTAATCCCTTTGGGATTAAGATAAAAACATGGAATGAATAATTAATATAAAATTTCAAAATTATGGCAAGTACATTTTCTCAAATATACATACAAATTGTTTTTGCTGTAAAGGGAAGAAATAGTCTTATCAAACCCTCTTGGGAAGAAGAACTGTATAAATATATTACAGGTATTGTTCAAAACAAAGGGCAAAAAATGCTTGCTATTAACGGAATGCCAAATCATATTCATATATTTATAGGGATGAGACCTTCCTGTTGTTTGTCAGATTTGGTTAGAGAAATTAAAAAATCATCAAATGCATTTATTAAAGAAAAGCAATTTATTAAATATAAGTTTGAGTGGCAAGAAGGATATGGTGCATTTTCGTATAGCCATTCGGCTTTAGATAATGTAATTAAGTATATTAAGAATCAGAAAGAACATCATAAAGTTAGAACATTTAAAGAGGAGTATATAGATTTTATTGAAAAATTCAAGATTGAATATAAAGAAGAGTATTTGTTTGATTGGGATGAAAAGTAGATTTAAGATAAGAATCCAAAGGATTCAAATATTTATAGAAGAATCCAAAGGATTCAGACGTATATAGAATCCGAAGGATTCAAATGTTTATAGAATCCAAAGGATTCAAATATTTATAGAATCCAAAGGGTTCAGAATCCTAAGGGTTCAAATGTTTATAGAATCCAAAGGATTCAAATGTATATAGAAGAATCAGAAAGATTATAAACCAATAATTAACAATATTGTTCGACCCCGAAGGGGTCGTATTAAGGTGTCAGTAAGCTTTTTATAAACATTAAATCCCTTTGGGATTAAAAAATAGAATTAGTAATAATAATTCGAAGGGGTAAAATGTCTATAGATAAAAGTATATTTATACCTTAAAATTTACATCCATATTTAAAATGAAAAAAATAATTATATTTTTTATCACCATAATAGGTGTTCAACTCAATGCTCAAACAGAAGATACTCGTTATGTGGGTAAAACAGTTTTTCCTTTTGGAGTTGTTGAGCAGATAGACTCAAATGAGCTTTCCGAACAACGAACTTTGAATATTTATTTGCCTTTAGGTTATCATCCAGATTCACTGACAACCTATCCAACAATTTATGTGTTAGATGGCTCTCAAAACGAGGATTTTCCTCACATTGCTGGTCTTGTACAGTTTATGAATATGTATGATTTGGTGCCTAAATCTATTGTTGTAGGCATTGCAAATGTAGATCGATATAGAGATTTTACGTATCCTAGTTCTGTAAAAAGAGATAAAAAAGACATTCCAACGAGTGGTGGTTCTGAAAAATTCATCAATTTTATTGAAAAAGAAGTTCAGCCTTTTATTACTAAAAATTATAAAACAAATACTCATAAAACCATTATTGGTCAGTCTCTTGGCGGATTGGTAGCTACAGAGATATTATTAAAAAAGCATGCATTATTTGACGATTATATTATTGTAAGTCCTTCTCTTTGGTGGGATGGTGAGAAGCTGGTTGGTAAAGCTCACGATTTTTTTGAATTGAACAATACCCTTAAAAAACGAATTTTTATTTCTTTAGGGAAAGAACATCCTATAATGCATAAGGTTGCTGATAAATTGGTTGATGCAATTAAAGTTTCTAAAAACGAAAATATAGAGTTGTATTATGAACCAATCCTTGAAGAAGATCATGCTACTATTTTACATAAGGCAGTGTATTTAGCATTTGAAAAATTATATAAAAAGGATAAAAAATTAAAATGAGTTTGATATATTGCCATCCTTAAAATTTGATAGACCCTCATGAAAAACATACTAATAGTATTTGCTGTATTTGCCTTTTTATTTTCTTGTAATACTGATAAAGGCGGATCAATGCTAGTAACAGGAGAAGTCAAAAACCTTAAAAAAGGAACCTTGTATTTACAAAAAATACAAGACACATTATTAGTCACTGTAGATTCAATTTTTATGGATGGTGTGAGTACTTTTACATTGACGGATGACATTGAGAGTCCTGAACTTTATTTTTTATCCTTAGGTAAATCGTCAACTAAGCAAATCACATTTTTTGGTGAAAAAGGAACAATTACCATCAATACTAGACTTGATAAATTTGTTTACGGAGCTACTATTAAAGGACTTTCAAATCAATTGTTATTGGATGAGTATAAAAAGATGATAGGCCAATTCAATAATAAAAATTTAGATTTAATTAAAGCAGAGTTTGAAACAAATAGAGTAAGTGATTCAATAGGATATGACTCTATTGGCAAAGTGAGAAAAAACCTATTAAAAAGCAGGTATTTATACACCACTAATTTTGCTGTAAATCATGCAGATAAAGAAGTTGCACCTTATTTGGCATTGACAGAATTGTCGAATGCCAATATAACACTACTTGATACCATTAATAATTCATTATCAACCGAGGTAAGGACTTCTAAGTATGGTAAAAAACTCAATGAGTTTCTTACAGAAATAAAGGTAAAAGAATAGAATTAAGTATTACTTTATTATTTCACGTTCTTCTAAATTTGCTTCAATAGTTTTCTTTTTAATCCAAGCATCACGTAATTGTTTTTTAGCAAACAATTCTAATTGATCGCCAATATGTTTATTGCCAGGTTGACTAGCATTGCCATAACCTAAAATTACTTTTGCTTTTATTTCGTCACCAAACTCAGTTGCACAAACATAACCATCTCCATGAAAAGCATAGTATTTCCCATCTTTTCCTTTAGAAAAAGCTAAGGTTCTAAACACTCCAAGGCTTCCAAAACTACCATTTGCAGGAATTTCATGTTCTCCAACCTTGATTCTAAATACTGAGCCGTAAGGCACTTCTAATGTCCCAAGTTTTTTGAGCATACCTTCAGAAACTCCTTTTAATGTTGCTAGAACAGTAGCAGGACTTTTCAATCCGTCAGGCGTAGTTAAAGGTTTTTTTGCAGACCATTTTTCTTTAAATAAGTTTTGATTGTCTAATGAGAAAATTAAATTGACAAATAGGACGGCACCTTTACTATCTGCATTAAATTCACCATTCCAATTTTTTAATACATCTAAAGCAACTGTTGTTAAACTGTCTTTATTGATGGTTCTTAATTGTTCAAAATCATCTTTAAGTCGTTCAAAAAGTGATGATTTTGTTGAATGCTTTAAGTTGATAATATCTTCTAAAGTCAAATCTTTTTTATTGCGTAATAAACTTGCAGATTGTTGAGGTCTAAAGCCCATATTATTGATAGAAATATCCTTATCATAAGCATTATAGTCAATCTCTTGAGGAATTGTAGATGTAAAAGGACCTTCATTGGCATTTTGCAACCAGCCACTTTTCGGGTTTAATAATTTTGGTAATTCTTTATATGGATGGTATTTATCCCAAATTAAATCACTTTTATCTCCTGAAACGGTAGTACTCCAATCTTTCCATTCTCCTTTTTTATCTGGTATATTTCCTAAAAAAGAATAAAATATGTTTCCAGTTTTATCAGCATAAATTACATTGAATAAGCCAATAGCATTTTGTTTTAAGGCAGTTTCAAATTCATTGAAATTTGTCGCTTTTCCCATATCGTACCATTGTTGAAGAATATGAGGAGGATTTTCCATATAAGGAAAACGAAGAGCCAAGGCTTTATTTCTTTTTTCAGAAATAACAACACCGTGTTTAGAAACTTTTCTCTGTATAGTGTCAATTTTAATAGAACCATCCTCTTGTTTAGATTTTATAATCTTATTTTCAATTTTAAAATCTAAATACTCACCATCTAATAGGTATTTGCCATCTTTTAAAGTCAGTTCATACAAATCGGTATTGTCTAAGGTGTTGACTGTATGTGTCCATCCCAAATGGTCATTAAATGCAATACTAATAATGGGGAATCCGATAAGTGTAACTCCATAAATATTTTCACCATTTAAATTGTAATGAGCTTCAAAAAATTTATAAGAAGCATAATTGTCTGTCCAAGGTAAATGCGGATTTGACAATAATAATGCATTTCCGTTTTTTGTGTTTTTTGGTGCTATCGCCCAAGCATTTGAGCCTTTTTCCCAACGTTGCCCTTTGTTAAATTCTTTGTCAGCTAAAAACTCATAATAGACACCTCTTAAAATATGTGCATAAACATCAGTAGGTTTTATGGGTAAAACAACTTTGTATTTATCATCAATCTTTGTTGGATTTTCTTTTACATAATCGTTTACGCCTTCAGTATAAGCTTCAATTAATAATTTTTCTTTAGCAGTTAAATTGGCATAGGTTTTTTCTGCAGTTGAAGGTAAATTCATTAGGAGTAACATTTCATCTCTTTTGTAATTTGTACCCCAATATTCTGCTGATTTCCCTCTAGATTCACCATAAACTCTTAAGATAAGATTTCCGTGGTTTTTCATTTGAGCCCATCCGAAGGCTTTATGTAAACTATATTCATCAGAAGCAAAAATATGTGGCACCCCATAAGTATCCCATAAAATTTCAGTTTCACTAGTTGTTTTTTGTTGGCAAAAGCTCATCATTGAACTTAAGACGAATAGAAAAAGTACTTTTTTCATTTTTGATTATTTTTGTTTTGTTAATTTGTCATTCAGAACGTAACAAAGTGGAGTGAAGAATCTTGTCTCATATCTGCAGTCTGCAGTCTAAAACCGATTATCACCATCTAATAAGTCTCCAATTCCGCCCAAAAGACTGCCTTCACCTTTGCTTCTTCCACCAGATCTTGGCAATGAAGCAACAATTCTACCTGCCAATCTACTAAAAGGTAAGGATTGTATATAAACGGTACCTGGCCCTTGAAGAGAAGCGAAAAATAATCCTTCACCACCAAAAACAGTATTTTTAATACCGCCAACAAATTCAATATCGTAGTTTACAGTTTGGCTAAAACCAACAATACAACCAGTATCCACTTTAAGTATTTCACCAGCTTGCAATTCCTTTTTTGCAATGGTTCCGCCAGCATGCATAAAAGCCAACCCATCTCCTTCAAGTTTTTGCATGATAAAACCTTCACCTCCAAAGAGACCTCTTCCTAATTTTTTTGAGAATTCAATACCTATAGAAACACCTTTGGCAGCACATAGAAAAGCGTCTTTCTGGCAAATAAATTTTCCATTAAAATGGGTAAGATCAATAGGGATAATTTTACCAGGATAGGGTGAAGCAAATGACACTTTCTTTTTGCCTTGACCGTTATTTAAAAAGGCCGTCATAAACAAGCTTTCACCTGTCAATAAACGTTTGCCAGCAGAAAAAAGTTTTCCTAAAACACCTTGGGTTTGTCCAGAGCCATCACCAAAGATAGTATCCATTTTAATATCGTTTTCCATCATCATAAAACTACCAGCTTCAGCTACTACAGCTTCTTGAGGGTCTAATTCAATTTCTACAAATTGCATTTCTTCTCCGTAAATTTTGTAATCTATTTCGTGTGATGTCATATCTATAATTGTTTAAGGGTTGTAGTTATTAGTTGAACTTTATTAGAGAATGTTACAATTAATTTTATTTTCACTAAAGACTACTTCTTCATAGCTTGCTCAACTGCGTTTCCAAACAAATCTTCAAGGCTAATACTGGCTTTGGCTACTTGTTGAGGTAAGATGCTTCCTGAAGCTAATCCTGGTACGGTATTCATTTCTAAAAAATAGGGTTCGTCACCGATAAAAATATATTCAGAACGAGAAAAACCTTTCATATTTAATATTTTATATACTTTTTTTGCTGTAGTAATCGCATTTTCTTCTTGTGTTTTAGAGATTCTAGCTGGTGTTATTTCTTGACTTTTCCCTTCGTATTTAGCTTCATAATCAAAAAAGTCATTTTCAGAAACTATTTCGGTAATCGGTAATACTTTTACTTCATTTTGATATTCAATAACACCAACAGAAATTTCAGTACCGTCTAAAAATGATTCAATTAATATTTCAGTATCCTCTTTAAATGCAATTTCTAAAGCTGGTAATAATTGTTCGGTATCATGTACTTTAGAAATACCGAAGCTAGAACCTGCATTGTTAGGCTTTACAAAACAAGGCAAACCTACTTTTTTAATGATTTGTGCTTCATCAATAGCATCACCTTCATTCAAGTAGATAGAATTTGCTGTTTTTACACCATAGGCTTTTATCACACTTAAGGTATCTCGTTTGTTAAACGTCAAAGCCATTTGATACGATGGGGCAGAGGTGTGAGGTATGCCTAATAATTCAAAGTAAGCGAGTATTATCCCGTTTTCACCAGGATGCCCATGTATGGCATTAAAAACACAGTCAAAAGTTATTTTTTTACCTAAAATTTCAGCAGAAAAATCATGTTTGTTGATTGGGTATTCATTGTTGGTGTCATCAAGTGCTACCCACTTGTCTTTTAGGATGTGAACTCTATACGGATGATAGATTTTACGGTTTAAATGTTGATAAGCAACCGATCCACTTTTTAATGAAATTTCAATTTCAGAGGAATATCCTCCCATGATAATAGCTATGTTTTTCATTCTGCCTTTTTGATTATAAACAAAAGTATCAAAAAAATAGATAGCTTTTTTGTTTTTTGCGTAAGTTTGTAATTGTTAAATTAGTCATATTTATGAAAATTATTGAGTTTTTAAAAAGTAAAGATTTTATTAGAACAATTATATTAATGACAGTGATAGCTATTGCAAGTGTTTTTATATTAAAAATGCTATTGAGCTATACCACCAATCACGATCAGAAAATAATAGTACCAGATTTGTCTAAAATGACGTTGGATGAAGCTGAAAAGACATTAAAAAACCTAGATTTGAATTTAAAAGTTCAAGATTCGGCAAGTTTTAATCCTGAATACCCACCAAATTCTATTATAGAACAAGTACCTGAAGCAGGTGATTTTGTTAAAGAGAATAGAAAAATTTACCTGACTACAAATCCTTCTGGATATCGAAAAATTGTAATACCAGATGTGTTAAATAAAACAAAACGTCAAGTAGAAACACATTTAAAATCTATTGGTTTTAAAATTGGGAAGTATCAATTTGTGCCAGACATAGGTAAAAATGTGGTTCGTAAAATGAAGCTCAAAGGTAAAGTAATTAAAAAAGGCGATTTGATTCCTAAAAATTCAGTTATCGATTTGGTATTGGGTGACGGTAGTCTTTAAATTCTATTTATAATAATTTACAACATGACTGATGAAGCCTTAGCGTCTAATCAAGACGATTTATACGAGCACCATAACTTTACAGCTTCTGAAGGGCAAGAGCCTTTACGAGTAGATAAGTTTTTAATGAACTTTATTGAAAATGCTACGCGTAATAAAATTCAAAAAGCCATAAAATCTGGCAATGTATTGGTAAATGACGAAGTCGTAAAAGCCAATCATAAAATAAAGCCTTACGATGAGGTTAGAGTATTGTTAGCACATCCTCCACACGAAAATTTATTAGTTGCCGAAGATATCCCGCTGAATATTATTTATGAGGATGATGAGCTACTAGTGGTCAATAAGTCTGCAGGAATGGTGGTGCATCCTGGGCACGGAAATTATAGCGGTACTTTAGTCAACGGATTGATTCATCATATTGAAAATTTACCTACAAATTCTAATGAACGTCCAGGTTTGGTGCATAGAATTGATAAGGATACTAGCGGATTGTTAGTGGTTGCAAAAACGGAGCACGCCATGAGTTATTTGGCAAATCAGTTTTTTGATAGAACTACAGCCAGACTGTACAATGCGTTGGTTTGGGGTAATTTAGAAGAAGATGAAGGTATGATTGAAGGCAATATAGGCAGAAGCTTTAAAAACCGATTGCAAATGGATGTTTTCCCTGAAGGGGATTATGGCAAGCATGCCGTTACACATTATAAAGTAATAGAGCGTTTTAGTTATGTTACCTTAGTAGAATGTAAATTAGAAACGGGAAGAACGCATCAGATTAGAGCTCATTTTAAGCATATTGGTCACACCTTATTTAATGACGAACGCTATGGAGGAGAACGCATTTTAAAAGGAACAACTTTCACCAAATACAAGCAGTTTGTCGACAATTGTTTTAAAGTATTGCCAAGACAGGCTTTGCATGCCAAAACTTTAGGTTTTGAGCATCCTACAACTAAAAAATGGATGCAATTTGATTCTGAAATGCCTGAAGATATGCAACAAGCCATTGAAAAATGGCGGAATTATACAGTGCATCAAAAGGAGTAGGGTTGGGTTTTGTTTGTCGTTTGGTTTATGTTTAGTGCTGGTTAAAAATGTAATAATTTTAGGGTATAGCACTTAGCGAAATTTTTATTTTTTTCAATACTAACACACTTCGCGAAGCTTTTGGGGAAATTTTCGCAGACTTCATAAATAAAAATAACCTTTTAAATTAGTCATTATAAGGATCCATAATTCCATTTGGATTATGTCCTTCTTTGTTTTTTAGTTGTCCTTTGTTGAAACTTGCCATTATTTCATTAGAATAAATGTATTTTTCATTGCCAATTGTAAGGCGATAACGAATTTTTGTTTCTATTTTTCCACTAAATTTAGGTATTTCAAATTCCCAATACTCATTTGGCTTTAAATAGACATTATGATAACTATTTCCACACCAACTACTTGGTAAACATTCAATCGGTTTCCATTTATTGTTATAATAAACTTCCGCTATCACAGAAAGTCTACTGTCAGAAGCACCAAGTTCAATTATAGAATCAGATTTATTTCCGATATAAAAATTATATCCATTATATTTTTCAGCAATGGTTATAGTCTTTGTTGTGTCAATTTTCAGAAAAAGATCTTTTTCTATTGAAAATTTACTCTTCATAGATTTTGGCGAATTACTTGAACCTCTAAAACCACCAGCAGCAGTGGAATCAATAATACTTGTATTTGCATAAATTTGACCCCTAATCATATAATTAATATCTGCGTTCTTTCTAATTTTGCCCGAATGAAATTATTAATAGTTTTTTTATCATTTTGGATTAATTTTCCATTACTGCTAACATTATATAGTAGCCAATAGTTATGTGCCCATTATATTTATTTTCAAGAATACTCTAAAATTGCTTGGAACAGGCTTGTTCAAGTGTGCTAAAAATAGTTATTTGTTTACGAATCGTTAAAACGGATAATTAACAAACATGAGCTTTATATTATTTTACAGTTTTTTTGCTAAAAAAGAGAAACCCAATTAAGAAACATCTTAATCGGGTTTCTCAGGAAAATAGAAAAATTCTATTCTTTTACTGGCGGATATTTTGCCAATATTTCTGTTACAAACTCTTTTATTCTTTCTTCTTTTTTTGAGATATTTCTAGAAGATGCCAATGCACCAGTTCCCATACCTTGCCATGCTAATTCTTTTTTGTTTGCATCTATCAAGTCAATAAATAATGTGCCTTCTGTAGATCGGCTAACATTATTATACGCACCATGATTGAAACCCATTCCGTAATGTGAAAACCCGCCATAATACCAAGGGTACCATCCGCGATAGTTGTTGTTATATACATTGATTTTTTCTCTTGACTTGGTGAAAATATTTACCAAAACATCTGGATTTTTTGATTTAGTAAAACCTTTAGCTAATAAATCAGTTTCAATAGCACGTAAAATTCTACGTTTATCTAAATCAGAAATATCAACTTTATCAATACCTTTTTTGTAAAAAGCAAAAGTTTTATATTGGTTAAAGTCAATTTCTTTATCATAATCTGAAGAAACTCTAACTGAAGCACAAGATGATACTATAAAAAGCACCACTAACGGAAGTAATTTAATTAATTTCATTTTTTTGAGTATAATTGTTGTGTTTAATAGTTATCAAGAATCATGCCGAAACAACTAAGTGATTTAAGCTTGTTTATTTTGTAGTGTTGGTGTTTTTACTATATCCATAAGGGCAATGTTTACAGCCGCCTTCACAGCAGTAGCCTCTTTTTAAATGGTATTTTTCTGTAAAAACTTTATAACCTTCTTTGCTAAGGTAATAATCGTCGGGTTCTAATGCGGGTTTCTCTTCAAACATCTAATTGATAAATATGTGGTAAAATTAATATAATTTTGCCATACAATGAATTTTAAATTAAACAGTAGAAATCAGCCAGTAGTATTTTCTTTAATTAAGGATGTAACCCTGACCATTAAACGTGAAGATGAAATTCATCCTTACATTTCAGGTAATAAATATAGGAAATTAAAATACAATTTATTGGCAGCCGAAGAGCAAGGTTTTGAAACATTATTGACTTTTGGAGGTGCTTATTCTAATCATATTGCGGCAACTGCTTCTGCAGGATCAGAATTTGGTTTCAAAACCATTGGTGTTATTAGAGGTGATGAGTTGGTAGATAAAGTCTCTGATAATCCGACCTTATCCTTTGCTCAGAAATGTGGAATGGAATTAAAATTCATATCCCGTAAGGACTACAGAGAGAAGTCTTCTCCTGAATTTATTGTAAATTTAAAAAATAGATTTGGTGATTTTTATCTCTTACCAGAAGGAGGGACTAATGATTTAGCTATAAAAGGCTGTGAAGAAATTTTAACCGAAAATGACAATGACTTTGATTATATTTGCACGCCAGTTGGTACGGGTGGTACAATTGCAGGAGTCATAAACTCTACAAATCCAAACCAAAAGGTAATAGGGTTTTCAGCCTTAAAAGGAGACTTTTTAAAAGAGGAAATAGCCAAACTAACCACAAAGGATAATTGGAGCCTACTAACGGATTTTCACTTTGGAGGTTATGGAAAAACAAGCAATGAGTTAATTGCGTTTATAAATAAGTTTAAAGAAGAAACAAACATATCTTTAGATCCTGTTTATACAGGTAAAATGATTTTCGGATTGGTAGATCTAATTCAAAAAAACAAATTTAAAAAAGGAACTAAAATAATAGCGATACATACTGGAGGCTTACAAGGTATAGAAGGTATGAATAGCATATTAAAACAAAAAGGATTGGAAACAATCAAATAAGAATGAAGTATTTAAAAATAATAGCAACCATAGTAATCCTAATTTTTTTAGTGAGTTGTCGTTCTCATAAAAAAGTAACAACAAAAAAACCAAACTCACGCACATCTACTAGAGTTGTTAAAAGGACACCAACGCCTATAGAGATTCAAAAAATTGAAGAAGCAGATGTGATTCATGCAAGTTTGGTTAGAAGAAAGCCCAATTTAAATAAAAACACCTTAGCCTATATTGAAGAGTATAATGACATTGCGATTTTAGAAATGATAGCTTATGAAATTCCAGCAAGTATTACACTTGCACAAGGTATTTTAGAATCGAGTAGTGGTAAAAGCAGATTATCTGTTAGAGGTAATAATCATTTTGGAGTAAAATGTCATAGTAGTTGGACAGGAGACCGAATGTATCATGACGATGATGCGAGGCAAGAATGTTTTAGAAAATACAACCATCCGCTTTCTTCTTTTAGAGATCATTCTCTATTTTTATTTGATAGAAAACGATATGCTGGTTTGTTTGAGTTGAGAAAAAAAGACTATAAAGGTTGGGCAAGAGGATTGAAAAAAGCAGGCTATGCAACAGACCCAAGATATCCTAAAAAGCTAATAGAATTGATTGAAACTTATGAGTTGCATAAGTATGATGATTTTGATAAAAGTTTTTTATATGGAGGTAAGGTGATAAAAAAAGAAACGGTTTCAGCCAAAAATAAATATGTTATTGTTGCTAAAGGAGATACTTTATACTCTTTAGCTAAAAAGAATAATTTGACTGTTGATAAATTGAAATGGTTAAACGGATTGAAAAATAACGACCTTACTTTAGGTCAAAAATTATATTTAGATTAAAAATTATTTTTTATTTTCATCTAACATCTAACATCTAACATCTAACATCTAACATCTAACATCTAACATCTA
>CAYRZY010000001.1:7768-30304 GCA_964428855.1 uncultured Flavobacteriaceae bacterium | reverse complement strand
CATCTAACATCTAACATCTAACATCTAACATCTAACATCTAACATCTAACATCTAACATCTAGTCTCTATTCTTGATAACCTCTATCATATCCATGTTTTCCCATTTTTTGGATAATGCAAAATAATCTATGGCAAGTCTAGGTTTTTGTTTGTCTAGAATCCCTTTTGAATAAGAACGTTGTATAATATCTTCAATTAAGAAATCAATAGCGTTGCTTTCAGGATGGTATTCTTTTTTGAGAGACAGTTTAAAAACATTGGCAGTGGTGTTATACCAAAAGGCTTTCCATCCGCTACGGTATTCTTTTACCAAGTCAAAAACAGTTAAGCCCGTTTGTCGATGGAGTAATTTAATGAGGATTTTACCTTCAGTTCTAGTCATTTTTTTTAACTTTTCGGTAAACTCTTCTTCCATGTATTTTTGCATTTTCTTGATATGCTTTTTGCGTTTACGTTTTGATCTGATAAGCTTTAACTGATCGTTTAGTTGGATCAATCTTTCAGCGGCTAATTTGGCAAAAGGATAGGCGTTGTGTACTTTTTTCCAATACCAATAATAATAACGTTTTTCTTTAGTAGAATCAAACTTAATTTTTTTCAATACAGTAACTTCATCTAAAGTAAGCATGATAGAATCCCCTTCTATAAAAATCAGGTCATTGACAATCGTATCATTTTTAACTTGTGAGAAAGTTAAAGAGGATAAAAATAATAATGTTATGATAAATAGTATTCTCATATAGTTATGCAACGCTAAAATCGTTCCAAAAATAGTACAATTGATCCATTGCGTTTGAAATATAAATGTTAATTTACTGTTAGAGTTAATAATTTTAAACCCCATAAGATAATTCTTATGAGGTCTAAAATAAATAGTGATCTGAATTTAACTAAAGTGACCTTCTATTGTCTTCAGAGTTTGTGTCAATTAGTTTGTTATATGGATCAACACCTACTTCTGTCGGTTTTTTATCTACAATAATTTGAATTTTATTGTTAATAGCTGTGATTTTATGTTTTTTTAGATATAAAACTACTTCTTTATTTTTCCCATCAGTATCATCTTTAGTAAAAACACCAATATCAATATAATCGGCTAAAGGAACAGAATATATTGGTTTTTTCATTTTTTCATTTTTAAATGAAATAGAGTCACTTTTTTCTCCGTAATATTTCTTCCCTTTTTCATCATTTCTATATTTACTAACGTTAAACTCTATATCTACTTGATATTTTCCGTTTTTAAGTTCGGTTGTTTTAACATCAACAATCCTATTTGTATATAAAGTAATGGTTTCAAACATATCCTTAATAATATACTGTAAAGAATCAGGTGTTGCTTTTTTGATATAATCAACCATTTCAATAGAAGTAGTATAAGGTGGTTCTTGAAACTTCACCTTTTCTATATATTCTTTTAAGGCGTTATTTAGTTTTTTTTCTCCAATATAATCACTTAAAGCGTAGAGAATCATAGAGCCTTTTTGATAATGAATATAACCTTGACCATCGTTTAGCATTAAAGATTTTTCGCGTTTTCTTTCAAAAGTTCTAACTGTTAAATAACCATCTAAAGATTTTTTTAAGAATTTACGCATTTTATCTTTTCCGTAGGTGTGTTCTAATACTTTTAGCGAAACGTATTCCGACATACTTTCAGATAACATGGTTGCACCCAAAACATCTGCACCAATTACTTGATGAGCCCACCACTGATGTGCCAATTCATGAACTGTAATGGCAAATGGATAATCAACGCCGCCTTCTTCGCTATCATCTACATCGGCAATAAAGCCAACATTTTCTGAAAACGGAATGGTATTTGGAAAAGATTGTGCAAAACTTGCATTTGGAAATTCTACAATTCGTAGTTGTCGATGCTGGTAAGGACTAAAATTCTCAGAATTATATGCTAAAGAAGCTTTTACACCTTTAAACATTCTGTCTAAGTTGTATTCGTGTCCTTTATGATAGTATATTTCTAATTTCACATCGTTCCATTTATCTTCTGCTTTTTCATATTTAGCAGAATTGTAAGCATAAAAATTCAATATTTTACTATCCATTTTATAGTAAAAATATCTTCTTCCGTCTTTTATCCATTCTTTTTGTAAATAACCAGGAGCAATAGCAATCTGATCTTCAGAGGTGCTTACGGTTGTTTCAAAATCAATCCAATCGGAATCATGTGAAATATACGTATTGCCTAAAGCTGTGGAATCAGAAGGATGAGGTTTTAACTTGTTTTTAGGTAGGCCATAATTTTCACGAGTTTTATTATCTTGCATTTCACCTTGACTATTGTAACCTAATGTTGGGAATAGCTCTTTATTATTTAAAAAAGTTCCGTTGTGCCTAACAGGAGAATGTTTGCGAAATAAAGTATTTGCTTTGTTTTTAACTGTGAAAGTAAGTTCTAAACTATCGTTAGGCTGTAAAGATGTTTTTAATTTATAAATATCAAAATTAAAAATGGTATCTTCTAAAACTAAGGAGGTTTCTCTATTAAAATTAAATGTACTGATATACTTATTGTGGTTTAAGAAAATACTATCAATAACTTTATTAGATTTGTTAATCATTTTATAAACTCCTTTTGCTTTAAAGTTTCTTTCTTTAGGAAAAATATGCATATCTATATTAACAGCAACAATTCTTGGTTGTATTGCTCCTTCGTATTTTTTATACTTTTTTTCCCATTCTACTGTTCGTAACTCATCTTGTTTAGAATTGGTATATTCATTAAGTACATTATTTTCATAATAGATACGATAACCCAATCCTAAAAAGGTAATAGAAGCAATAGCTAAGCTAATAATTGTTTTGGTGTTTAATCTACTTTTAGCAATGTTTAATCGTTCTTTAAACGAATTTGGAATTCCTCTAACCCAGAACAAACCAGCTATGATAAGTAATATAATTCCTCCTAAAATCCAATAGATTTTATAGATAAAGTATCTGGTTAAAGTGTTGTTATACTCATTCATGTCTGAATAATGATAACTAGGGCCACTATTATATTTAAAAATAGATTGCTCAATTCCTAATTTACTTAAAAACGGCATTCCTATAGAAATTACCAATAAAGCAAATAAGCCTAAATACGGATTTTTAAATAATGTTTGTATCAATAATGATAAGAAAGCCCAAATAACAAAATGGATGAATTTTAAACCATATAATTCTGATAAATATTGACCTATTTCAAACTTATAATAACCATGATAAATCTGAATTAACATTCCGCCAATCATAATAACCAATAGTAAAACAGCTTGCATTTTTAATAAGGCAATGAATTTAGAAAGTAATAAAGACCAGTTTGGAATTGGAGTAGCATCAATTAAATGGTTTGTTTTTTCCATTCTGCTTCTATGTACCAACATACCTGCATATAAAAAAGTGAGAATATTGATGAATAAAGCAAAACTTCCTCCAGGAATGGCTAACATTTTCCATGTTACAGGATAGGTTTTTGTGCCAAAAATCTGACCTAAAGATAAAGAAGATAATAGAATAAAAATCAATCCGACGAGTACAATACTAATAAACGGCCAACTTTTTACAATATATTTAAAATCGGTATTAGATAAGCTCCAAGTAGTTTTTAAGTTTTGAAAAAATGAAAAATTGTAGTTTACAGTTGGTAGGTTTATTCTTGTAATACTCCCAAAATTAGATTTAATTACACGTGCTGATTTTTGCTTTTTAAAGTTAAAAGTAAGTGCGTTTTGGCTGAATTTAAAAATTTTATAAACCAAACCAAACACTACTGAAGCTACCCCTAACCATAATAAACGGTTATATAAAATAACACCTTTGAATGGTAAGAATTGTTCGTTTTGCTCAGCAACTGTCCAATATTTTGTAAAATATTCTAAAGCATCACCTCCAAAAGGATCCATCATTGCAGCTAAAAAACGATTGTCAGTATCCGATAATAGATTACTTGCCAAACCTTGAATAAACATAAGAACTACAACGGTTATAAAGCCAGCAGAAATATTTCGACTAAAAGTAACTACAGCAAATACAATTGCTCCAAACAAAAGAGAGTTTGGTATAATGTATACAAAATAAGCGTATATGTAAGATAATATTTGAAAATCATTAACAAGTTCACTATTTGTCCCTGGTAATCTAAAACCAATAAACATACCTATACCAACACTAATAACAATGATTAATACAATAGTCATTGCACTTAAAAATTTCCCAAATAAATAATTCGCTTTTGTAAACGGATAGGAATATAAAATGGAGTGCATATTACTTTTATAATCTCTAAAAGTAGACAAGCCAATTATAGAAGGAAATAAAAAGAAAATCAACGTAGATATTCCTAGAAAAGAACCTGTAATGGCAATTGGAGAATTTACAATTTTAGAAGAACCTGTTGAAACAGTTATTGAATCGAAAATCCCAGCAGAAGCTGCTGCCATTAAAATTCCTAATCCAAAAAAAATGAAAAGATAAATATAAAAAGATGGCTTTTTAAGCCAATATTTTAATTCGTAATTATATATAGTAGAAAACATAGGTTTTATTATTGAGTAGTTAATTTGTATGTTCGTTTATAAGCAATGATTATTAATCAATAACAAGTTCCTCTTGTTTCAAAGCAATAAAATACACATCGTCTAATTGTGGCGAAACAGATTTAAAGTTGTCGTTTGGTCTATTAGGAGCATAAACACGAATATTTAAACTATTGTCGGTATTATAGTTAGAAGATAACACATTAAATTCTTTTTCTAAACCATCTAAATCATCTCTATTTACAGTAATTCCCCAAATTTGTCCCTCAATTTCTTTGGTTGCTTCGATTGGTGTAGTGTGTTTTAATATTTTCCCTCCATTTAAGATTGCCATTTTATTACATAATTCTTTTACATCTTCTACAATATGTGTAGAAAAAATAACGGTACTATTTGTGCCAACCTCACGTAAAACATTCAAAAAACGGTTACGCTCTGCAGGATCTAAACCGGCCGTTGGTTCATCTACAATAATTAATTTAGGATTGTTTAATAGCAGTTGAGCTATTCCAAAACGTTGTTTCATACCACCAGAATAACCAGCAACATTTTTTTCTCTAACATCATATAAATTGGTTATTTCTAAAACTTCTTTTACAATACTATTTCTATCCGTTTTTGAAGAAATGCCTTTTAATTTCGCAAAATAAAGTAATAAATCTTCGGCAGACATTTTTGGATACACTCCAAATGATTGTGGCAAATAACCTAAAATTTTACGTAAAGACATCGGGTCTTCTAATATATCAATATCATTAAAAGTAATAGAACCAGAATCAGGGCTTTGTAAGGTTGCAATAGTTCGCATTAATGTAGATTTTCCAGCTCCATTAGGGCCTAGTAAACCAAACATTCCTGTTCCGATTTCAATAGTAATATCATCTAAGGCTTTCACACCGTTTTTATAGGTTTTTGTTAAATTATTGATTATTAGTTTCATTGTTTTATTTTAAAAATAAGTGTTATAAATATACAATTTGTTACAAATAAATAAAATAATTATATTAAAATATTGAATAAATCATACTATTTTTACAAATCCAAATGCTAAAACAAGCTTTTAAAAATCAATCATATTGTTTAGTTTTTAGCAATAAATTATATAAATAGATATCATGGCAAAGAAAAGTATCCTTACAAAAAAATCATTAACATTTTTAGAAAAATATTTAAACAATGCTGCACCGACTGGTTATGAGTGGGAAGGGCAGAAAATATGGATGGATTATTTAAAGCCTTATGTTGATGAATTTATTACTGATACTTATGGTACGGCGGTAGGCGTTATCAATCCAGATGCAAAATACAAAGTTGTAATTGAAGGTCATGCTGATGAAATTTCTTGGTATGTAAATTATATTTCTGATAACGGATTACTTTATGTAGTTAGAAATGGAGGTTCAGACCATCAAATTGCACCAAGTAAAATTGTAAATATCCATACCAAAAACGGAATCGTAAAAGGTGTGTTTGGTTGGCCAGCAATTCATACAAGAAGTAAGGCAAGAGAGACGCCTCCGAAACCTGACAATATTTTTATTGATTTAGGATGCAAAACTAAAGAGGAGGTTGAAAAATTAGGCGTTCATGTAGGTTGTGTAATCACTTATCCTGATGAGTTTCATATCTTGAATAAAGATAATTTTGTATGTAGAGCTTTAGATAATAGAATGGGTGGTTTTATGATTGCTGAGGTTGCTCGTTTATTAAAAGAAAATAAAAAGAAATTACCTTTCGGGTTGTACATCGTTAATTCTGTTCAAGAAGAAATAGGTTTGCGTGGGGCACAGATGATTGCTGAGAGAATTCAACCAAATGCAGCTATTGTAACTGATGTAACTCATGATACTACAACACCTATGATTGAGAAAAAAGTTCAAGGACATTGTGAAATGGGTAAAGGTCCAGTAATAGCTTATGCACCAGCAGTACAACAAAAATTACGTGATTTGATTACAGATACCGCAGAGGATAATAAAATTCCTTTTCAAAGAGCAGCTTTGTCTCGTGCAACGGGTACAGATACTGATGCATTTGCCTATAGTAATTCTGGTGTGGCGAGTGCTTTAATTTCTTTGCCTTTGCGTTATATGCATACTACCGTTGAAATGGTTCATAGAGATGATGTTGAAAATGTAATCAAATTAATTTATGAATCTCTACTGAAAATAGAAAATGGTGAAACATTCAGTTATTTTAAATAAGAACTGATGAACTTATTATTACTTGCGGTAGCTCCAGCTTTTGCCATCATCATTTATATTTATATAAAAGATAAGCATGAAAAAGAGCCTAAGCAATTATTGGTTTACAATTTTTTATTCGGTGCTATAGTAAGTATTATTGTGACTACAATATTGTATTTTTTGTACACATCATTTTTTCCTCCTTTTAAAGAAAAAAGTGTTTTTGACCAGTTTATAAAAGCATTTTTTATGGTTGGACTCATTGAAGAGTTCAGTAAATATATTATTGTTCGTTATTATGTTCAGCCTAAAAAAGAATTCAATGAACCTTTTGATGGTATTGTGTATGCTGTGATGGTTTCAATGGGTTTTGCGGTTACTGAAAATATATTTTATGTGTTTGAAGGAGAGGTTTCAACAGCATTTGCTAGAGCGTTTACAGCCGTGCCAGCTCATGCTACTTTTGCGGTATTGATGGGTTATTTTATGGGAAAAGCCAAGTTTTCTAAAAATAAAACTGTTTTGAACCTTACAGGATTGTTACTTGCCATTTTATTTCATGGAGCCTATGATTTCTTTTTGTTTTTGCCTTTTGTACCAGGAATCTGGTCAGGTGCTTTTGTTTCTTTATTTGTAGGTGTGTTTTTAGCTAGAAAAGCAATTAAAAAGCATCAAAATAATTCACATTTTAGAACTTAAATAAAATAATTCCTCGACGCTTTGAATTGAGGTTTCCGATTTACCTCTCCTTTGGGGAGGTCGTAATTGTAATTAGCAATTACGGGTGGGGCAAAATACATAATTACTGTAACCTAAAAGGTGAAAATGAAACGAGCGAAATACTTTTATAGTTCTGCCCTCTTGGATGGTTAGTTTTAAGAAATTATTTATTCAAAGATATAACTGAAACCAAGCGTGATAATATCTGATGCCAAACCTGTATCTCTTTCATAATGATTGTATCTAATCTCTGCACTTTTCATACGGAGTTTCCATATATGAATTTTAGTAAAAATATCAGTGTATTTTAAGCCCAGTCCATATTGATTGGCATTAAAGCTAGATAAATCATAATCAGAAGTGTAAAATTCTTGTGTAGATAAATTTTCTTCAAAAGGAGCAAAATAATCAGCTGCAGTTTGGGTGTAATATCTATAAGTAGGATATAAAGTAAACTTATCAGTAATTTTTATTGGGACTTCTACTTCTGCAGTATGAGCGTTTACACCCCAATTGTCAGTATAATATCTATAATAGGTTTTGACTACAAAAATTTCATTGATATAATAGTTGAAACGTGCACCAATTGGTGTTTTAAAACGAGTAGAAGGTAAACGTTCAATATCATCAGCCAATTGAAAAACATCTCTATTGCTTGATGATGTGTAATTTGGTATACTAGAAGCATTGCCAACATAAAAATTAGCTCTATCTCTAAAATATACACGTTGTAAAGGGCTAGATAGCCAACCTTCTTGTTGTGCCAAATCTAAAAAGATAGAGAATTGAGCGTTTTTGCTTAATATTTGTGAAAAGCTTAAAGAAAGTGAAAATGTGTTTCTTGATTTATCTTCTATATATGAGTATTTATCAGGACTCCATGTTGTTGCACCATTTTTATCGGTGATATTTCCATTTTGATCTAAGATGTCAATTGGAAAGAAAAAGCCGCCATTTAAATTTTTATCAGCTTCTAAATATGAATCTAATTCTGTTGGGTATTTAGGATTCCAAGTGTCAAAAAAGGCATTTCCTTTGACTCCAAATTCAGTATTTTTTTCGTTAAATAACCAAGTGTGACTACCTCCGAAACCAAAAGAAGTATAATCATATTCATTGGCAAAATTTAGATTTGCACTCCATATTTTATTTCTATCATCTGAAGAATGACTATAACTAATATTTCCGTTTATCCAAACATCTTTTTGTGATGCTCCAGTTGACTCAACCCAAGGGCTACCTGTTACAGAATTTGCTAATTTCGAATTAAAATTCTGTTTGTTTTCATCATCATCTTCGTCATCATCATCTTCTCCTTTAGAAGCTCCAGTATTATCAAAAGGATTTAAATTACTAGAGGAAGCTGAAGTGTATGCAGAAACAGTAGCGTTGATGGTTAATACATCATCATCATTTAAAGGGATTGAAATTACAATATCTGAAGCGAGATCTGTTAGTTCTTCAGTTCCTATTCCACCTGTAACCGCTGCATTGTCTCCGTCTTGAGTGTAGTAACTGCTTAAAAAATCAATTTCTATAGTTTCTAGTACACGTTTTTTGTAAGTTGCAGTAGAATCTTTAGATTGCTTTTGTGCAAAAGAGTGTGTAATAAAAAATAGGGATAGTATTGTAATAAAAATTTTCATGTGTTTGTCTAAAATTTGTAAAAAAAATAGGCTTCTAGTTGAGTTTGAAAAAACATCAGTATTTTAGTCTAATTACAGCCACAGCCACCACCAGATTTCCCTCCATTGGCACCAGATGCTGATTCGCGATATAGTTGTGCACTCGTTTCGAATTTACTCGACTTACTTGCTGATAAATTCATATCAGGATCACTAAGGTTAACTTTCTCATATTCTTTAACAGCAACACAAGATGTAAAAAAACAACCTGCAATTAAAATGTAAATAAATTTTTTCATACTAATGAACTATAGATTTAATATTTATATGTTTCGATTTATGAATGTTACCTTTCTCATCAATAATTATACACTCTACTTTTGGCAATTGGTCAATTCTATTAAGCCCAGTTTCAACACCCATTACAAAAATTGATGTGGCCAAAGCATCTGCCAACTCAGCTTTTGGAGCAAAAACAGTAACACTTAGTATTCCACTTGACGGATAACCTGTTCTGGGGTCAATAATATGAGAATATCGTTTGCCATTAAATGTAATGTGTTTTTCATAATTACCTGAAGTGACTACAGCACCACTCTTAATAGGTAGCAAGCCAAAAACATTTTTTTTATTTAAAGGATTGGTAATCGCAACTTTCCAATCGTCACCATTAGCTTGTTTACCCCATGTATTCATATCTCCAGAAGCATTGATAATTCCGGATTTCACACCTTTTGAAATTAATAATTTTTTAGTCTTGTCAGCAGCATATCCTTTGCCAATGGCACCAAAACCTATTTTCATTCCTTTTAATTTTAAAAAAATCATTTGTTTTTTGTCATTGAGAATGATGTTTTGGTATCCAACTTTTTCTACGGATGTTTTTATATTTTCTTTTGAAGGCATTTCTTTCATTGAGCCGTCAAACTTCCAAATTTTATCCATTGAAGCATAGCTTATATCAAAAGCTCCATCAGTTAACTTTGAAATTTTTAAAGATCGTTGTATCAAATCGAACAATTCTTTGTCCACTTTTACAGGATTGATTCCTGCATTTTTATTGATAAGTGATGTCTGAGAACCTTTATCCCATGACGATATTAATTTTTCAATTCTGGTGATTTCATTTACTGCTAAATCGATATACTGTTTTGCCTCTGTTGAATCTTTTGCAATAACAGAAATGTCAAAACGTGTCCCCATTAACTTTAGCGTACGTCTATGCATCTGTTGAGCAATAACAGCAGTAGAAAGGAAAAGGATAATATTTAGCAACACTATTTTTTTCACAATAAGAAGCCTAAAAAGAATCTAATAATTTAGTGTATTTGGTTGGTGTCATTTTTTTGTAACCAGATTCACCTAGAACAGTGCCTTCATTGTTTAAAATGACAACTAAAGGAAAAAACCCCTTAGTATTGTACTTTTCTGCAAGCTTGTTGTTTCTCTCTTGTTGAGATTTATCTAATTTATTTTTCTTCTTTCTCGGAAAATCAGCTTTTAACAACACGAAATGTTCTTTTGCGTAATTTTTAAACGCATCAGTACTCCAAATTTCTTTGTCTAATTTTATGCAAGGAGCACACCAGTCAGAGCCTTGAAAAACCAATACTATTTTTTTATTTTCTTCTGTTGCGACTGTTTTTGCTTGATCTAAATCGGTAAGCCATTCTTGTGCGTTCACTGATAATAGTATGCTAAAGAATACACCAAATAAAATTATTTTTTTCATTGTATAGATATCTAATTGTAGGTTAATTAGGCTGTAAAAATACAGTAAAAAAGGAATTTATTTGTTAAATTCCTCCTAATGTTTTAGGTTAGACACAACTACTCTTAAATACTTACATTATTTTAAATTTGTAACCTTTCATTAAGAGCTTAAACTACCTACCGAAGGCTAGGTATGTTTCAGAAAATTATTTATTGGTTTTTATAATTTTAAACGAGTATTGAGAAGAATTACTCTTTAGTCTAATAAAATACAACCCTTGATTGTACTTGCTAAAGTCAATGCTATTTGTAGTTAAAACACCTTTCTTGATTATTTTTCCTTCTGTACTTGTTACGGTATAGTTTGAATTAATTAAATTTTCTGGCAAATAAATTTTGTCTTGAGTAGGATTCGGATACACCTTAATCGTATTGAAAGCATATTCTTCTTTGCCTAAAGCATCCGAAGATTCATCAGCACCACAATCTACAGTGCCATTAACTCTTGGAGCATTATCCATATCAACATTTGTAATGGTAATACCAGGGATGTTCATTGCATCTGTATTTGTGGTGTAATTCGGATTTCCAGCATCAATAGCAGGAGAATTATCATTGATATGAAAGTTGTTTGAATTGGCATTGGCAAACATCGGATTCTCAAAGTTAGAATGTACTCCATAGCCTGTACTACTATAAAAATTTACTAAACTCATCGTGTTACCATTTACATCAGCTTCTATAGCATTATTACCAGAATTCGCATACACTAAGTTGTAATCAAGTATTAAATTGGTTTGTGTACGAGAGGTGTTGATAAGTAAATTCTGATTAGAAATATAAAAAATATTATTCTCTATCCTACAGTCCTTTAATTTGGTTAAAGCTATTTCACCACTAAAATTATTACCTGTGTCATTTTGATAGAAAGTATTATTATAGACATTAGAACTTAAGACAATACCTGTAGTACCAGGGTCATACCCACCAATATGCATCCCAGTATAAAAGTTCTTATAAAAAACATTGTTTCTAAAGGTAATATTAGATGTGCTACCGTTTTCTTCGCACCCTATTTCGCCTCCATAGCCGTTATGATGGCAAATATTGTTTTCTACAATAATATCTCTACCGCCATCTATATAAATACCCGCAGCAGTACTGTATGGAGAGTTACACTCATAGACTAAATTATTTCTAATAACCCCATATCTGCCATGGTCAAGTACAGGGTTAGAAACTGTTCCGTAATTTCCGCCAATATCTATTCCTATATTGGTATTGTCATGCACAATATTATCCTCAATAATGAAAGTACTAAAATTACCTCCTGCAGAAATATTTTCACTATATCCTGTTTGATTGTTAAAAACTTCATTCCCTTTGATGAGAATGTTGTGAATAGAATCTGTAGCACTATCAGCATAAATACTCAAAGGAACAGCATTTGTGCTGTTGGTTACGGGGGCATTGGGGTCGGCTGAAAATTTTATATTACTTATTTTATTATTGAGTATTTCTATGTGATGAGCAGCTCCTTGTAGAGCAATACCTCCTGCAAAATTGATAATATTATTAGTAAAGTGTAAGCCTTGAATTCTTAGATAAGCGTTGTCTGTCCACAGTATTGAAGCATCATTATTAGAATTTATTGCATCAAGAATAACGTTATCATTTTGATAATTTCTGATGGTAATATACGCAGATGCATTACCTGAAACATCTACATCTAATTTTTCTTCATAAGTTCCCGCTTTTATATGTAATATGTCACCTGCAGAGAGTTGATTTACACCATGCTGAATGGTTTTCCAAGGGCTGTTTAGACTGCCGTTGTTTGAATTATTTCCATTTTTAGCTACATAGTAATTACTTTGTGAAAAAGCAATTGTAGAAATAAATATAGATAGTAATAAAAGCGTTATTTTTTTCATAATGAATATGATTGGTTAAAATTATAACGCAAAAAGGGTTGATTTTCATGTAAATATAATAAATTTATGCAGATTATGAGCAGAGCATGTAAAGAGTTTTTATAGAAAATTTTAAATTAGAAACAACTGTCATTCAGTCCCGATGCTTCGGAAGAAATGTAATGTAGTGAAGAATCTTAAAATCTAGTTAACTATTAATCTTCCAAAACTCCTCCTCAGTATCAATATCCTTCAAAATATGTGTATTTTCAAAAGGAATTTTAACTAAGAAATTTTCATTGTTTTGAACAATACCTTTACAGCCTTCGGATGCAGGATGTGTTAAAATTTCTTCCCTAAAATCCTTAGAAAAATATACAGGATTTCCTTTTTGGTTGGTGTAAAGTGGAAGAATTATTTCTTTGTTTCCAGTAATGGATGCTAGTATTTTGTTATAATCATTTGTAGTTAAAAATGGCATATCTGATAAGCAAATTAAATAGCCATCAGTTTTTTTTGAAGTAGCTTTGATACCAGCTTGAATTGATGAGGTCATTCCAGAGTTGTAATTTATATTGACCGTAAAGACAAGCTCTTTTTGTGTCAATACTTGTTTTATATTGTCTTTTTCATGTCCCAATACCACAATAACTTCGTCAACAGTACTCTTTAGCAATTGAGCCACTAAATTTTCAATAAAGGTGCTGCTTTTAAAAGGGAGAAGTAACTTGTTTTTTGCTCCCATTCTAGAGGATGTTCCTGCGGCTAAGACAATTGCTGAAATCATTTTGTAACTTTGTGAATCAAAGATACAGTTTTTATGATTTATCTCGATTATAATGCAACAACTCCTGTAGCTCAAGAAGTTCTAGATGTAATGCTGCCTTATTTTACCAAATTTTATGGAAATGCGGCAAGCAGAACCCATTTGTTGGGTTGGGATGCCAAAGAAGGTGTGGATACAGCAAGAAAGCAAATCGCAAATTTAATTCAAGTAGATACCAAAGAAATTGTGTTTACAAGTGGAGCTACAGAGTCGGTTAATTTAGCAATAAAAGGATTGTTTGATGAGGGTGTTAAACAGAATAAGAATCATATTATTACTCTAAAGACAGAGCATAAAACTGTATTAGATACCTGTGCTTATTTAGAAAAATACAGAGCAGCAAAAATCACCTATTTAGATGTTGATACAAAAGGGAATTTAGATTTTAATGCATTAGAAAATACTATTCAAAAAGATACTTTATTGGTGTCAATCATGTATGTAAATAACGAAACAGGTTTGATTCATCCTATCCAAAAAATTGCTGAAATATGTAAAAACAAGGGGGTGTTATTTTTTTCAGACACCACTCAAGCTGTAGGGAAAATGGAAGTTTATCCCAAAGAATTTGGTATAGATGTCATGGTGTTTTCATCACATAAAATATATGGGCCAAAAGGTGTAGGAGCGTTATATATCAAAGACGGACTTCAAATTCAAGAACAACAAAACGGAGGGCAACACGAGCGGAAAAGAAGATCAGGAACTTTAAATGTTCCAGCTATTGTTGGTTTTGGAATGGCTGCAGAAATTGCTAGGAAAAGGTTTGTACATGATGCTGTAAAATTAAAAAAACAACGAAATTTTTTAGAAAGTAGTTTGCTGTCCGAATTAGATAACGTTTCTGTAAATGGAACTATTAAAAATAGAATGCCCCATGTGAGTAATTTATTATTCAAAAATGTCATTGCCGAAGATTTGATGCTTGCCTTGAGTACTCACGTAGCCCTATCTTCAGGTTCAGCATGTAATTCGACTTCGGTATTACCTTCGCATGTATTAAAAGCAATGCATTTATCAGATGATAATGCCTTGTCTTCTATTCGGTTTAGCTTGGGCAGACAAACTACAGATAAGGATATTGAAGTGGTTATTCAGAAGATTGTTGAGGTGGTGAAAAGGTTAAAAGGTTAGAAGCATGATACTCGAAGTAATTCCAATACTGCCGAGCATCTGACGCATAATATCTAACCTCTCTTATGAATAGTCCCCACTTTTTCTCGTAAAAACCGCCCGTTTCTACTTGAAAAATGAGCTCTAATCTCCGCTAATATTGCCAATGCAATTTCTTCTGGAGTTGAAGAGCCAATATCTAATCCAATAGGATTGTAAAGTCTGTTCAATTGTTCAGCCGTGAATGTTTGTCCGTTATCTTTCAGTTCATCCAACGCTTTATTTTTTCTTTTTAAAGGGCCGAGCATCCCTACATAAGGCACATTGGTTTTTAATGCCATAGCTAAATTATTCGTATCGGTTTTATAATCATGAGCCATCAATACAAATGCGGTAAAATCATCATAAGGTATAGTCGTGTCTTTCGGATAAATTTTCTCACTCAAATCTTTCATTTTTTGACTTGCCTTTGTAGGATTGGTTACCACACTCATATGCCACCCCAATTCATTGCCAATTTTTAGTAGCGGATAAATATCATAACTACTACCAAATAAAACTACGTTAAGAGCCGGAAGTAAAATTTCGATAAACACAGATAGACTATCATAGTTTTTTACACTAGATTTTTCTGAAGCCAGTGCAGACTTTATATCAGCTCTAAGCTGTTTAGGGAATTTAGATTTGGCACTGTATTTATACATTTCACCGGTAGAGAATTCATCAAGATCAGAACTGATAATGGTAACTAAACAATTAATCTTTCTATCGTTTACACAAGACTGTAATATGTGTAAGGGGTTTTTATTATCATCTACAACTATTGGAGAAAGTAAGACATCAATAATACCATTACAACCTAATCCTGTACCAATTTGTTCTTCATCTTCTTTTGAAGTGTCATAACGGACCACTTCAACTTTATTTCTAGCCATACAGTGATTGGCTTTTTTTAAGGCGTCACCTTCTAGGCATCCGCCACTAATACCACCAACCCAAATACCATTGTCTTGTACCAACATTCTCGCTCCAGCTCGTCTGTATGAAGAGCCTTCAACATAAATTACGGTAGCTAAGGCAACTTTATTATGAGCTAAGTCTAACTGTTTATATGCAGTAATGATATCGTTAATTTCTTTCATGGGTATGTGTCTAATCCCTAAAGTGAAGGTACGAAAATTATGTAAAATATTCTATCATAATTATTATTTAGAATTTAATCTAGCCATCGAAAAAATATTGATCGTGTAAAAAACTTATAATAATTTACTATATTGTGAGGATTACAATCATTTTAAAGAAATAGAGGGAGCCGAAAATCTATAAAAGAGTAGGGATTTTTTCATTAAAAACAATTAATTATGGCATATTCAAAACCAAAATTTAAAGAAAAATACGGAAATTTTATTAACGGAAAATTTGTAGCCCCTGTTGGTGGGCAGTATTTTGATAATACTTCACCAATTGATAACACATTAATTGCAAAATACGCTCGTTCTCAAAAAGAAGATGTAGACAATGCTGTGTCGGCTGCTAATGCCGCAAAAGATGCTTGGGGAAACACTTCAGTAACAGAAAGGGCAGCACTATTAAACAAAGTAGCAGATATTATTGAGGAACATTTAGAAGAGTTTGCATTGGTAGAGACTTGTGATAATGGAAAACCAATTAGAGAAACATTAAATGCTGATATTCCATTAGCAGTAGACCATTGGCGTTATTTTGCTGCTGTTATTAGAGCTGAAGAAGGTTCAGCTACAGAGTTAGATCAAAATACATTATCAATGAATATTAAAGAGCCTCTTGGAGTAGTTGCACAAATTATTCCTTGGAATTTCCCATTACTGATGTTGTCATGGAAATTACCTCCAGCACTTGCTGCAGGAAATTGCGTTGTTTTAAAACCAGCAGAACAAACACCTTCTACAGCTACATTATTAATGGAAAAAATAGCTGACGTATTTCCCCCAGGAGTAATTAATATTATTCATGGTTTTGGTCCTGAAGCGGGGAAACCTTTAGCATCTCATTCAGGTGTTGATAAAGTTGCTTTTACTGGAGAAACAACAACAGGTCAGTTGATTATGCAATATGCTTCTAAAAACTTAAATCCAGTTTCAATGGAATTAGGTGGGAAATCGCCTAATATTTTCTTTAATTCTGTAATGGATCATGACGATGCCTTTTTAGATAAAGCTATTGAAGGAGCCGTTTTATTTGCATTCAATCAAGGTGAAGTTTGTACTTGTCCGTCAAGATTATTAGTTCAAGAAGATATTTATGATGCTTTTATGGAAAAAGTTGTTGCCCGTACAAAAGCAGCAATTCAAGCCAACCCTTATGATGTAAATACAATGGTAGGTGCTCAAGCATCAAACGATCAATACGAAAAAATTCTATCCTATATTAAAATAGGAAAAGAAGAAGGTGCTAAAGTATTAACTGGTGGAGAAGCTTGTAAATTGGATGGAGATTTAGCGAATGGATTCTATATTCAACCAACCATATTAGAAGGGCATAATAAAATGAGAGTCTTTCAAGAAGAAATTTTCGGCCCCGTACTTTCTGTATGTAAATTTAAAGATGAGGCTGAGGCATTAGAAATTGCCAACGATACGCTTTATGGGTTAGGAGCAGGGGTTTGGACAAGAGATGCACATCAATTGTATCAAATACCAAGAGCGATAAAAGCAGGTAGAGTTTGGGTGAATTGTTACCATGCATACCCAGCACATGCCCCATTTGGAGGTTATAAAAAATCAGGATTCGGTCGTGAAAACCATTTAATGATGATGAACCATTATCGACAAACTAAAAATATGTTGATTTCTTACGACAAAAACAAATTAGGTTTCTTTTAGAAATTATTTATTGAAATAATTTAAGGCTGACTTAAAATTTTGGTCAGCCTTTTTTTTTAATTAAAAATATGAAATATAAAAGAGTAGCCATAACAGAAAAGGCAATTGAAATATTAGATCAGCTTAAAGAAAAACACGGAGCATTAATATTCCATCAAAGTGGTGGTTGTTGTGACGGCTCTGCACCTATGGTATTTGAAGAAGGAGACATGTATTTAGATGATAGTGATATTTTGTTAGGACAATTAGAAGGTGTGAATTATTATATGAATCAAGATCAATTTGAATACTGGAAACATACCCATTTAACAGTTGATGTTACTGAAGGTAGAGGTTCAAGTTTTTCTCTTGAAATTCCACTTGGCGTTCGTTTTATCATCCATTCAAGACTGTTGACTGAAGAGGAGAGTGCAGCGTTGAATAATTAAGAACTAGAAGTGAAGTGTAGAGAGTCAAGACTTCTAGAACCAAGAATTAAAACGGAAGCGGTTTGACTCTTGTGGTGAATCGATCTTGTTATTGATACCTTTGAGAGAACTCATTTTTTTAAAGCCTCGACAAAATCATCAAGGCTTTTTTGTGTTATCTTTATGGTTAGGATATGTTGTAGTATATTTAAAAATAAAATTGAGAATATAAAGACTATTTGAAATAGAAAAAGTAAATTAGATATATGTTACAGCATGTAAATACAGAGTTACTCCTTGAAGAAATAAATACTGATGGACATGCTCCATTAAAATTTTTCTGTTCTTCTAATGATATTTATTATTGTAAATACCTCAATAGTTATAGTAGATTAGAATTTAATTGTTTGGCATATGAAGTTATAGCTAATTATTTACTAAATCGACTACAAATACCTACACCAGAAATAGCTTTAATAAAGATATCAGAAGGCACACTTGATAAGGCTAAGATTAAATCAAACAGAAGGTTAAGAGAAGGAAATACTTGTTTTGGTTCAAAAGAAGTGAAGTTTGCACAAGAGTTTCAAGCAATCCAAGATTTTACTAAGGTTGATTTCAATAGATTATTAAATCCAGAAGATATAATAAAAATAGCCATATTTGATCTTTGGGTAGATAATACTGATAGAGGTAGGTATTTTGATGATGGAATAAATTATAATTTGTTAATTGAACCTGCAGGCTCTAGACAAAAAATAGTAGCGTTTGATAATGCCTTTATCTTTGGTGGTATTCAAAATATTGGTACTTTTAATTCTCAAACAGTAATCAATACGACCAATAAATTGGTAGAAACTTCGTTTTATAGAAATATTGTAAAGCATATAGATATTAACAATTTCAACCAAATTGTTAATAATTTCATACCTTTGCTTACTCAAAATAGCGAACAGGAGATTAATGGAATAATTATACAATTACCATCTGAGTGGGAATTGACACCAAATTTAAGTACTAGAATTGATAATTATTTATCTAATCAAGCACATATAGATAGAATAGAAAACATCATATTACAATCAAAAAAATGAAAACTTTTTTAAGCATATTAAGTGTTAAAACAAACAATTTCTCAAATGAGAAAATTGTAGTTGGTTTGTTAGCCGTTTCTATTAATGAGGTTTATTATGCTTATTCTAAAGAAAAATTGAAATTATTAAATAAAATTTCAAATCAAGAAAATCTTTCTAACTTTGCTGATACTTTTTTAAGTCAGATTAAAAAGAGTGTGGCTAAAATAAATATAGATAAAAATAAGTGTCAAGAATCACTTAGCTTTAGTAAGTCATTGTTTAGCGAAGATTATTTTAAATATCTAAGCGATTATAATAATGGTATTCTTCATTTCTCTGAGCCTTTTGAAATAAACTATGATTTTTCAGAATTAGACTTTAGTAAATATTATAACAATTTTGTTGGAGAAATTTTGGAAGATAAAAAGAAGAAAGAAAATATATCACTTCACAAAAAAATTAAAACATGTTTCATGAAAGAAGGTTTAGATAAGAAAGCAGATTTAAACTACACTCTCGATTCATTAAATTTCAAAGGTATTTTAAAAGATTTTCAAATTCCTCTAATTACAAAAAATGGCAGTATTAATGCATTACAAACTATAGATTTCGGAATGCACCCAAATACAATTACTAATAATCTTTATGAAACAAAAATAATTTTTGATGCCTTATCTTACTTTGCACCAAAGATTAATACATCATTAGAGAAGATAAAAGTTGCTTTTGAAGAGCCTGATTTAAATACTGAGCAACATAAAATACTTAATCTTGCACTTAAGGAATACAATGAAACATTTGAATTTATTACACTAGATAAAGTAGATTCTTTTACGGATACTATTATTAATTCTGATTACGTCAAGTTTTCATCTTTAATAAATCAGCCTTTGTAATTTGTTGCTTATTCTCATTTACAAAAGGTCAGTTCATAAAAGCATCATCTAACTAGTGTGAGCGTCACGCTCGTATCACGTTTTAAATAGTCCAAACACTAGGAATATAAAATTTTAAAAAAGAGATTCTTCACTTCTTTACATTTCCCTTCGCTCAAAATGACAGTAGCATGTTATTCAGACCGAAGCCTAAGCGAAGTGAAGAATCTCATAAACATGGCAAGTTCTATTTGTATATTTGTAAGGATAATTAAGAGCTAGTAGGTGTAAATAGACAACAAGTAATTTTTATAAAAAAAATTTCAAGAAATGAATATAAATAGCAAATTTCAAATGATACGATACTTACTACTGATATTAGTTCTAAATGCTTCTTGTGCCCAAAAAAAACCTTCTAAAACAAAAACGAATGTTTTAGAAATAAGCAATAAAAATATTGATTTATTAGGGGATATTACAAATACTAAACTTAAATATACTTCCGAAATTCAATCTATATTCCAAGATAGTAAAGGGAATTATTGGTTTGGTAGTCATCATGAAGGTGTCGCTAAATTTGATGGTGATGAATTCACTTATTTTACTATCAATGATGGATTAAGTGGTAATTAAGTTTGGTCTATTCAAGAAGATAGCAAAGGAAATATATGGTTCGGTACAGGAAAAGGAGTTAGTAGTTATAATGGCAAAGAGATGTTAAATCGCACATCTAAAAGTCTTACTCTAGTAAATTGTACCTTTACAAAATGAATGGGGATTAACAGAAAATGACCTTTGGTTTTATGCAGTAAATAATTCAGGAGTATATAGATATGATGGTGAAAAATTTACAGTTATTAATGATGAAACGTTAAAACTAACAAAAGAAACAGGTCAATTACATATTAGAAGTATTCTAGAAGATTCAAAAGGTAGGCTTTGGATAGGGAACAATGGAATTGGTGTATTATTGAAAGAAGGTGATTCTACAATTAATTTCTCGGAACAAAATAACTTAATTCACCCAACAAGTTCAAGAAGAGGAGATAAGTCACCCGCAGGAACACTTGAGCACGTATTTGCAATTGAAGAAGATGATAAAGGAAATATTTGGTTTGGAGATAGAGATACCGGAGCTTGGAAATATGACGGAAAAACTATGATAAACTATACCATTGATGACAAACTCAAGACACAAATGATTTGAGGTATTTACCAAGATAATAATGGAGATTTACTCTTTGCAATGGAAATTGGTGGTGTTTACAAATTTAATGGGAAATCATTTGATAAGAAATTCTGATAAAGAAATATAAATGAAAAACTTGACGATACTAATTTTTAGTATTTTAACTTTAACTCTTTCCTCTTGCTCAACAGTAAACCTGAAGGTAAGAAAAGGAAAAGATATTGTAATTAGTTCAACGAATTATCAAAAATTAAAAGGGACTTATGAAAATCAATTATTAGATACAATTGGTTTGAATTTTACAAAGACATTATTTGATAATTTCACCATTGGTACTTATAAGAAAAGACAATCTGATTTTTACACTAATTTTTACACTAATTTTTATACTGAAATTATTCCTGTTGATTCATTTACTTTGAAACTAAATTTTTATAAACATGAAGAAATATTAATTAAAAATGAACTAGTAAAAAGTATTATCTTAAAAGGAGAACTTAAGAATGGCTACTTTAAAGTAAAGCGGCAATATCCAACTAAATTTATAGCTGGGCCATTGCTTTGGATGTTAGGAGAGAAACAAAATTATATAGGCCTAACAAATGATAATAATCTAGTGGTGTTAAACTCAGGAGGAAAAGGAGCACTTTTTTTAATTGTAGTTCCGTTTTTTGTTGCAAAAGGCGATGCACATAATTATGAATATAAAAGAATAGAATAAACGACTACTGCTCATACAAATAGTTGTTGGTTAATAAAAGCTTAGATTTTGTCGAGGCTATTTTCGTTATATTTGTGAAGATAGCTGTAAGATGCTATTGTAGATATACAACCGTTAGCAAACATTTGAGAATGATGATAAATAAGATGATTTACTGTTTTAAAAAAAAGAATACTTCATTAAATAATAATTTATGTTAAAATATGTAATTGCTAAAACAAATTAGTATTCAAGTTGTACTTAATTTTAGGTGATTTTTTTAAAAGGAGGTAGCTTAGAATTAATTAACTTTGTTTCAGTATTGAAAATTACCTGACAGTACATGTTGAGTTGTTATACCGCTGTGTAAAGTGCGTTGAATTAAGCTAGTATCAGCTTTTGAATCATGTAAATATTACATAAAAAATGCCAAACCAAACAAAAAATTCTAAAAACTCAATCTCTGTAAAACTCCATTTAGCAACCTCGGCTTTTATTGTAATTGCAGTTGGTTTACTTTACGGATTAGCTCCAAGTAAGTTTATGCCACTAGTTTTTAATTTTAATGTTGAAGCATTAGAATTGAAAAATATATTAAGAGCAATTATGGGCTTATATTTAGGTTTTGGTATCTATTGGCTGGTAGGTGTTGTAAATCCTTCGCAATGGCGTACAGCCACATTGAGTAATGTGATTTTTATGGGTGGTTTGGCATTTGGCAGATTGATAAGTACGTTGGTAGATGGTATTTCAACACAGTTTACTATTGGTTTATTTTTGGAGATTTTGTTGA
>CAYRZY010000001.1:0-7668 GCA_964428855.1 uncultured Flavobacteriaceae bacterium | reverse complement strand
GTAGATGGTATTTCAACACAGTTTACTATTGGTTTATTTTTGGAGATTTTGTTGATGGTTTGGGGACTAAATAATTTAAAAAAATAATGGTAGTTATTTGTATGCGTAATCTCGGTTAAATAAGAGAAAAAGAGAACTTCTAGGTAACTAATATGCATAAAAAAAACTGTAAGATTTTCACCTTACAGTTTTAAATGAGATAATAATTTATTTATTTTTTAAGAATCTTTATCACTTGTTTTTTACCCACACCTTGAATTACAACCATATATATACCACTTCCCCAAGTAGATGTTTGAATGGTATGTGATTCTTCTTTTCGGATAGCTTTTTGGTAAATTAGAGCTCCATTAATTCCATAGACTGTAATATCACGCACACTAGAATTTAATCTAATCGTTAAAATGTCATCAACAGGATTTGGATAGGCAATAATAGAAGCTTCTATAGATTTTACCTCTTCAATTCTTGAACTAGATGATCCCGTAATAGTAACTATATAATCTTCTACTTCTCCATAGGCAAATGTACCACATGGGTTTAACGTATAATTTGCAGATGAACCATTCATGCCCACACGCATTCTATAATTCCCGTTGGCTAAGTTTGTAGGTAATGTTATTGAACCCGTAACAGTTCCTTTAGTTTGACCTGGATTGTCAAATAATTCTTCGCCAGCATCTTCTAAATCGCCATCTTGATTCAAATCTATCCAGATTTTCCAATTTTCATTGTATTGGGTAGAACGATAACCAGGAGCTAACGAAATATTATAGGTTGAATTTTCCTGTAAGTTAAATACAAAACTAGAGTAGTCTTCATATCCTCCGTCATTGCCAGAAGTCTTTGTTTGTCCGTTAACCGTAACATTGGCAATCCACTCATAATAACTACTATTTCCCTTTAAGGAGCAAAGTGCATCAGGATTACTGGTATCTTTAGGAATAATATTTACCGTATAATCTTCAACTTCACCATAAGCGAAATTACCGCAGGCATTCAACGTGTAATTTGCTGAGGTTCCATTCATACCCACACGCATTCTAGTTACACCTTCAGTTGCTGTAGCAGGAATATGTATGATGCCTGAAACATTATTTTTGGTTTGCCCAGGGTTGTCAAACAATTCTTCACCTGCATCATCAAAATCACCATCTTGATTTAAATCTATCCAGATTTTCCAATTTTCATTGTATTTGGTCGATTTATAGCCTGGTTGTAATAATATAGTTATATCACGATCTTTTTCTATGGTAAAGGTTTGGCTCGTTTTATCCGCATAGCCGCCATCATTCCCAGAAGTTTTATTATCTGAGCCTATTTTAACACCTTTAATCCACTCATATACACTATTATTTCCTTGTGCTGTACAATACGATGTGTTTCCAGCAACGGCAACGGTATTACTTGCCAAACTTTCATTATTATTTTTGTCTAGAGCGGTAACAACAAAAATATTGTTAGGTTGGTCTAGCCAAGTAGCAGCTACATCAATTGAGTTTCCTGCAACAACAGAAACTATTTTTGTTCCGTTATTCATGGCACTTGAGGCTTCCGCCACATTAGCAAAACGATATACAATATATTTACGAGCATTATCACCATCAGAAGCCGTTGTTGAAGCTGTCCAACTTAAGGTGTTTCCACTATATGATAATCCCGTAGGTGCATTTGGTGCGAAAGACTCTTTCCAAGATAAATTTATGGGAACAGAAGGGTGTTTATACTGATTAGCTTGTAAACTTCCGCCAATACTTTTTAAATTATCTTTTAAGTTTTTAGCTCTAAAAAATAACTGACCGTAGGTAGCCGCATTTTGCGATTCTCTATTTTTATTAATTTGATTTAAGATTTCACTAGCCGCCCAATTACCATCTCCAGAGGCTAATCTATACAGTGCTAAGCCTGGAATATGAATTCTGTTTTTAGAAGCCGCCTGATCATCCCACCATGCACTTAAAGCCGCATAATCTTGACCGCCACCAAATTTCCAATACAATTGTGGTGAAACATAGTCTACAGTACCTGCATTTAACCATGCCAAAGCATCGGTATAAATAGCATCATAGGCAGAGAGACCTGATATTCCTGGAGGCGTTCCGCTTTTCCAAATTCCGAAAGGACTAATGCCAAAGACAACATTTTTGTTTTGACTAGTATTATTTTGTTGGATTGCTGTGTTCACTGAAGCAACTAATTGATTTATATTATTACGTCTCCAATCTGCTCTACTTAAATTTGTAGGGTTATAGGTTGAAAAAGCACTAGCATCTAATGCATTGCTTGTACCACCATAAGGATAAAAATAATCATCAAAGTGGATACCATCAACATCATAACGAGAAACAATATCATTTACTACAGAAACTACGTAATTTCTTGCTGCTGGAATACCCGGATTTAATAAATCTGTAGTTCCATTTTCCATAATCCAATTGGCATGTTGATTTTTTACATGAGAAGCCGCTAATGCGTACGAACCTTGATTTACACGTAGTGGATTAATCCATGCATGTAGTTCCATACCTCTATTATGAGCCTCTGTAATAATAAAACTCAGCGGGTCGTAAAATGGGGAAGGAGCAGTACCTTGAGTACCTGTTAAGAAGTGTGACCACGGATCGATATTAGAGTCGTATAAGGCATCACTTGCTGGTCTTACTTGGAAGAATAAGCTGTTTATTCCTTTGGTTTTAAAATCGTCTAATAAGGCAATCAGCTCATTTTTTTGACTTGCACTTGAAGCTGATGCAGACGACGGCCAATCTAAATTAGCAACTGTTGAAATCCAAATCCCACGCATATCGCGTTTTGGATGATTTGGATCTGCTTCGTTTGTTACAGGAGTGCCAGGATTATTTTCTGAAATTGTAATAGAAACCGTAGCAATATTAGACTCAGCACCATCAGTATCTTTTACTGTGTAACTAAAACTATCATTACCAAAATATCCTGTAATTGGTGTGTAGTTAACGGTGTTATTTGCTACCACAGCCGTACCATTAGTAGGATTGGTTTGTAGTACAACAGTAGAAGGGTCAATATTATTAGTTGTATCAGTATCATTAGCAAGTACATCAATACTAGTTGCGGTATCTTCTAATGTTTGTGCAGTATCTGCTACCGCCACAGGAGCCTCATTTGGTATAGAAACAAGCTGCCCTAAAAATGCAGAAATCACATCTGTCATATCTGCTAAAGGAGAAGTTTCTAAGGTAAACGATAGGTAAAGTACGGAACCTCCTGTTGAAGAACTTCCAAAGTTACCTTGATAATAAACACCACCCATTTTGCCAGATTGTGCATAATTTAAAACTACAGATCCGCCATTAGTATTTATGGCATCAGGGTAAGAAGTTGTGTATTCTTCAGTATTAAAGTTGATGGTTTTACCATTTAAAATTGAAGAGGCTACTCCAGAGGCTGGATTGTAGCTTGTAGCACCATCATCTACATAAATTGCTTTTAAATAATTAGCATAAAAAGCTTTATCAGCAGTAGAGCCTTTATTTGATAGATCCCAGCCTAATTCATCGCCAGAAACTAAAAGATGACCACCATTTTCCAAGTATGTTTTTACTAAGGTTTGCTCTGCATTTGAAAAAGTTTCATCAGTTGTAGATTCGTCACCTAATGTCCAGATTACAGCTTTATAATCATTTAAGTTTACAGATCCAGAAATTATATGCTCGTTTTTTGTTGAAGCAATTTGCATGGCTGTTCCGTTATCAGTTGCATTTACATATTTACCAATAAAATCTTTTGTGGAGTTTGAATAACCACCTCCTCTTCTGTCGAAGCCATCAACAATTAAAACTTTGTCTGTTTCTGTACCTGAAGCTTTAGATAAAATGATAGATGCTGCACTTTCAACTGCTGTCCCATTATCATCGCCAACAGCGGTCAGTTTATAGTGTTTTGGCTCACTTGTGGGTACTTCAACAAAATTTGTATACGAGCCAAGTTGTACTGAAGTAGCACTTGCATTAAGTGTTGACTCATTTGCAGCTACTTTCCATACTGCTTGCGTATTATCTTCTGCATAGTACAATCTATATCCTGTAAGATTAGATTCTGTGTTAGCTGTCCATTTTGCTTCAATACCATTTGAGCCAAAAGTAGCTACTAAAAATAGCTTTGGTTTACTAACAGATACACCTGCATAACAAGCAACATTTGCAGCATTGGTACGAATACTCGCCATCATATTGAATACATTATTACCAGGGCATTCAGTTGACGTGCAATTAGAACTTGGGTATTGAACTTTACCAGTTCTATGTCCTGAAACATTTGCTATAGTATGTCCCAAATTGGTATTATGTGAAGTAGCCAAAATATCAATATTTTTATCAGAAGCATCCCAAGCAACCATTTGTTCAAGAGCGGTAATTATTGTAGCGTTTGGTTGACTGGCAGAATATTGTCCAATAAGGCAAATTCCTGTTGAACTTCCATTCATACATGGTGAATGAGCACCTCTAATTTTATCACCTCTACCTTCATATAGCACACCATTAGGGTCAATTAACCAATTGTAACCAATATCAGACCATCCTCTAGTATTAACATGATAATCCCAGTAGCCTTTTACAACAGCTCCATAATCACTACTTACTGTGTTTCCGGCAGAATGATGTATAACAATATGTGTTGGTGATATGGAAGAACCAGATGGTTTTGTACAGCTTCCATCAGGACACCAATCTGTTCTTCCTTCAAAAGCAGGTTGTACACAATTTCCTTGTATCGCTTTTAAAACTACTGCTTTTTTTGGCTTAATTCCAGCTTTTTGTCTAGCCTTTTCTGTAAACTCTGGTATATATAACCTAAAAACAATATTAGAATTAAAAATTTCGGTTGATTTAAATTCAATTTCTGAAAAAGAAGTATCAATAAATACAGCATCGAATACGACTCTATCAAGATTTTCACCGTCTGCAGGTTTTTTAAAAGCAATCCAATCAGACCATTGCCCTTTTACATTAATTCTATATGATATAGTTTCTTTTAAATTTAAATCTTTACTGTAAGCTGATAACATGACAAAGGGAGCATCTCCTTTGTAATTTATTGCTGCATTTTTTTGTACAGCTTGTTTATTAATATTTGTAAAATTTTGAATGATTTCAATATTTTTATCTTGTGAATAAATAAAGAAAATATTTGTGAAAAGCAGAAAGAAGAAAAATATTTTCTCCTTAATAAATTTTGTAATTTTTTGCATCTTTTTGCTGTTTAATATGAATACCTTTGTCTTTTAAATGAAGATTGTGCTAGTATTCAATTGGTTAGTTTCTGTAAACATACAAAATTTAAAGAATATTTATTGTTTTATTTTAAACATATTCACTTTATTTTGTTTAAATTTAAACAAAATAAAGTGAAGTAGGAGTGATAATTAAAAATATTTTTTACCTGAAAGATCAAAATACCCTAATGTTTTTCCATTGTTTTCAGCTTTAAGAAGTGAACTTTTAATTTTTGAAAGTTTGTGATTTTCCAATGGGATGATAGTAGTGCCTTGTTTATCAATAAGCCCCATATTGTTATTCTTTTGGACTAAGAAAAACGGGTTGTTATTATCATAAAATACAGAAATACTATCATAAAAATTAGATAGAATTTGTTTGCCATTTTTATCAAATACTGTAGCTCCAGCATCAGTAATAGCAATGCAATAATTTTCATCAAGGTCGTATAATCTTGTGTGTTCTAAAGGAATGATTAAGATGTTATCTGCACTTATAGCTCCTTTTTTTCCATTCTTTTGAGTGAAAAATAATCCTTTTTTATTTGACCATGAATTAAAATCTATTCCTTCTTCTAGAGTGATAGAATTTTTAGAATTAATTTTTAAATGTGTTTTTCCAGAGTTTTTATAAGTAAGAGCATGTTGAAATTCATTCCACTGTACTTGATTGTATATTGGCTCTAGAATTTCTATACCACTAATGCCTATAGCACCTTTTTGATGATTTAGCTCAGTTACGAACACACTGTCTTGTGGATTAATATTTATTGCATCATAAATTACAGGAATAACGGTATCTCCATTAGAATTTACGACACCCATTTTAAAATTATTTTGGACTAAAAATAGTTGAGGCTTCTGGTCTGATATTGTATCTTGAAAGGTTTTTATGAAAGATATGTTATCAAATTGAACAGGGATAATAGTATCGTTAATTGTATTGACAACACCCCATTTTCTATTTTTTAAGACTTTAAAAACAGAATCATTTATAGGTTCTATATCTTGATATTCATGGGTAGAGAAAAGTGTATTAGAATTTTTATCAACTAAAATTAGATTATTATTTTGAATAACTCTAAAAAATCCTTTTTGAGTGTCTAAAATGTTATCATAATTCAATATACTTTCTTTGGCATTGTTTAGGTTAACAGAAATCCAAGTATCATTCTTTTTTGTCCAACAAAGACTGTCATTAATTCTGTGAAAAGGCTCATTATATATAAAAGAAGTTAGCTGCTTTCCATTCTGATTAAAAAAACCGTAGGTTTTCTCTTTTTTTACTAAAAAATTATGCTTGTCAAATGGTTTGATATGTTTAAATATTGTAGGGAGTAAAGTTTCCCCTCTTAAGTTCTCTAGACCCCAAAGTTTATTTTTTTGAACAAGAGCAATATTTTCTAGACCTATTAGTTCATCAAAATAATGCAGTGTTTGTACATTGTGGAGTGTGTCAGTCAATGCAAATTGTTTGTTCTTTTTAAATAAATATTGCTTGCCATTATACAATGCAATATTGGCATAATCAAAAGGAATAATTTCTTTTCCAGTATCATTTATAACACCATAAGTAGTATTTTTTGAAAGAATAAAATTTTGTTGAATGGTGTCATAAACTACTTCATCATATATAATAGGAATTACTGGTTGATTGCCTTTCTTCACAATACCAGTTTTCCCATGTTGAAAGACTTGGAAATAGGTTTCATTTAAAGGAATAATTGCATCAAATTCTGGTTTTAATATCAAATCTCCTCCAATAGAATATAAGCCTTTTTTATTTTTATCAGTAATTGTTAATAGGTAGTTGTTATTGTAAAAATCAACACTTTTATACAGAAATGGAATTATAGTTTTGTTGTTTTTTGTAACTGCTCCCCACTGTTTGTTTTTTGTAGAAGGTATGAGTTGCGTCTGTGCAGCACAAGAAATTAAACTAAAAAATGAGAGTAGGGTAGCGAATAATGATTTCATATTCAAGGCATATTTTATTGCAAAGTAAGAATATTTTTTTTACATGAAATTTTTAGCTGTTGTTTTTTGATTAATTGAATGAGAAATTTACTATTAGAAATTATCTTAATGGTTTGTGGAATTTGAAAAACAAAAAGGCCTAAAAAATAAATTTTCAGACCTTTTAATAATCAACCTAACACTAAATTTTAGATTACTGATGCACCTGCTGCTGCAACTGCATGATCGTCTTCTACTGAAGAACCACTTACACCAATAGCACCAATAATATCACCAGCCGCATTTTTAATACAAACACCACCTGGGAAAGAAATTAACCCTCCATTTGAATGTTCAATATTATATAAAGCTCCTCCTGGTTGAGATAAAGAACCAATTGTACCTGTATCCATATTGAAAAAACGAGCTGTTTTAGCTTTTTTGATAGCAATATCGATAGA